>JADLHI010000472.1 GCA_020848895.1 Hyphomonadaceae bacterium | reverse complement strand
CGCGAAGGCGGCGCGATTGAGCTTGAGGCAGAGAGCGATGCGAAAGTGTTGGTGCTGAGCGGAGAGCCGATCGAGGAGCCGGTGGCGTGGTACGGGCCGTTCGTGATGAACACGGAGGACGAACTCCGTCAGGCGATCACGGATTTCAACTCCGGCAAGTTCGGCGACGTGCGGGCGTTCGCGTAGAGGCCGGTGACGTCGCGCTTCGACAAGTTCAGCGTGACGCCGATTGTGCAGCGGTTTTCAATTCGTCACGCTGAGCCTGTCGAAACGCGACGTCATGAAGCGCTAACGATTGACCTTCGGCAGGCGGCGGGCGGCGAGGATCGCGAGCTTTTCGCTCGGCGGATAGACGACGACGCCGCCGTCGGGCGCGGTGACGAGCACCATGTTGGGGTCGGGCTTCTGGATTGGACCCGCGGGGCGCGAGAGCGCGGCTGTCTTCACGCGGAAAGAACTGACGGATTCCAGCGTCGCCGGAACGTCGCCGCCGCGCGGCGGAATGGGGGCCAAGGACTGAGCCATCCGACTATCCTCTCCGTTTCTTCCTCGAAATTACTTAACAGGCGCGGCGTTGGATAGCGCGGCGCTCAGATCGGCCTTCTCGGCAGAGCAAAAATCGGTGCTTTTGGCGCTTGGATTTAACCCGTGCCCCCGCGAATCCGGCCAAACCAACCCTCGGCAACGGCGTTCTGGATTGGCCGATGTTCCGCTTGTGTTCTCAGAACAAACGCGGTACAAATGATTCATCGGCGGCGTATGGGTCGGCCGGTGGCCTTTAGAGCTGGACTCGGGGCCAAATGGAGGGCGTGAGATGGCATCGAAGCTGAAGCTTGTTGAGGAAGCGGTGGAAACGGACAAGCAGAAGGCCCTCTCAGCGGCGCTGAAGCAGATCGACCAAGCTTTCGGCAAAGGCTCGGTGATGCGCCTTGGTGAGAAGCCGGCGATGGAGATCGAAGCGATCTCCACAGGCTCGCTCTCGCTCGATATCGCGCTTGGCATTGGCGGCCTTCCCAAAGGCCGCATCGTTGAAATTTATGGTCCGGAATCTTCGGGCAAGACGACGCTCGCGCTGCACGTGATTGCCGAAGCGCAAAAGAGCGGCGGTGTGTGCGCCTTTGTCGACGCCGAGCACGCGCTTGATCCGATTTATGCGCGCAAGCTGGGCGTTGATCTCGATGACCTTCTGGTCTCGCAACCCGATACCGGTGAGCAAGCTCTCGAAATCACCGACACGCTGGTGCGCTCCGGCGCCGTCGACGTTCTCGTTGTCGACTCCGTTGCGGCGTTGACGCCGCGCGCGGAAATCGAAGGTGAGATGGGCGATAGCCTGCCGGGCCTGCAAGCGCGCTTGATGAGCCAAGCGCTGCGTAAGTTGACGGCCTCGATCAACAAATCGAAGACGCTCGTTATCTTCATCAACCAGATCCGGATGAAGATCGGCGTCATGTACGGCAACCCGGAAACCACGACCGGCGGCAACGCGTTGAAGTTCTACGCCTCGGTGCGTTTGGACATCCGCCGCACCGGCCAGATCAAGGAACGCGACGAAGTCGTGGGTTCGGAAACCCGCGTGAAAGTGGTGAAGAACAAGGTCGCGCCGCCGTTCAAGCAGGTGCAGTTCGACATCATCTACGGCGAAGGCGTCTCGAAGACAGGCGAATTGATCGAACTCGGTGTGAAGGCCGGTATCATCGACAAATCCGGCGCCTGGTACGCGTATGGCTCGCAAAAGATCGGCCAAGGCAAGGAAGCCGCGCGCCGCTTCTTGAAAGAGAACAAGCCGATCGCGAACGAGATCGAAGACAAAATCCGCGGCAAGACGGCTGCGATGTCCGACGCGATGTATTCGCCGCCGAGCGACGATGAAGCCAAAGAGGCTGATGACGGTGAATGAGGTTTGCGTCTCCGCGGCGGTGCTGCTGCGAGGAGACAAATAGGTTTCGCTGGCCGGTTCGGGACGTTTAGCCGACCCGACCCCATGCCCTGGCGCGTCTCGGGCCGGCCGGCGGATTACCTAGGAGAGTGACGATGGAGCCGCGCGTTTCTCTCATCACGTTAGGCGTCTCGGATTTGGAGCGGGCCCGGCGTTTCTATGAAGCGCTGGGTTGGGTGCGTTCTAAGGCAAGCGTTGCTGGTGAAGTCGCGTTCTACCAGGCAGGCGGTTCGGCATTGGCGCTGTGGTGGCGGGAGAGGCTGGCGGAAGACGCGATGGTCCAAGCGGCGGGCCATGGATTTCGCGGTGTGGCGTTGGCGCAGAACGTCCGCCGCAAGGAGGAGGTCGATCAGCTGTTGGCCGATGCCGCAGCGGCCGGCGGCGTCATCACTAAGCCCGCGCAGGATTCCCCGCACTTCGAGGGCCGCAGCGGTTATTTCGCCGATCCCGATGGTCACCTTTGGGAAGTGGCGTGGAATCCCTCGTTCCCGCTGGGCGAGGACGGCTCACTTCGCCTGCCGGATTAGGCGGCGCGACCTGAGGGGCTGGGTGACTGGCAGGTAAGCTGGCTTGCGCCCCCTGCGGCGGTTGGCG
>JADLHI010000471.1 GCA_020848895.1 Hyphomonadaceae bacterium | reverse complement strand
TGCAAGGCCGGCGTTGTGACATTTTGCAGAAGACCTGCGTCCTTCGCCTGCCACAGATTGCCTGCATCGACGCTGACAAAGACGTCCGCCTCGGTTTGATCGCCTTCGACGCGCAGGCGCTCAAGCACTTGCTCGGCGCCATCGAAAAGCGCGCGGACTTCGATGCCGGTTGCTTCCTGGAACGCTCCATAGAGCGCACGGTCGGCCTCGTCGTGGCGCGCGGTGTAGAGGTTGATAAACTTGCCGCCGCCGCCCGCGCAGGCGGCCAGCGCTGTGGCCGAGACGCCAAGAACGACGCCGCGCCGGCTCAGACGAGATGACAGAAGCGCCTCCCCAGGCAATTTTGAGAACGGTTCGCAAATGCGCTGCAATTGGCGGCGCCGTCAAGCCCTTGTGCAGCGCCGCTTGACGCAGACGCCGGCGACCCTATGGTCCGCGCCCTTCGGAAGCCCTTGGTTTTCCGGGCGCGTAGCTCAGCGGGAGAGCACTCCCTTCACACGGGAGGGGTCGCAGGTTCAATCCCTGCCGCGCCCACCATTCCTTGAATCGACCCCAAAAACGGCTCTGAAATTGCCGCTAAAGCCTTGAACGGCAAAGACAAATGGGCGGTTCTAAAACCGGTCTCGCGGTCGAATTCCAGGTGCTGGGCAAACGTTAGACGTAGGGCCAAACGTTTCTGCTCGATGCGATCTGAACTCCATAGTTTCATTGGGTTTTCGAGGAAGTTCATCGCGGTTCTAACAGCGGACTCGAAATTGAGCTTCGGCTTGTCCACGCGTTGCAGTTTCTCGGCAATTGCGAGCTTCTCCGCCTGCAAACCTTCGATGCGTTCTTCGTAGGCTTTGGCGACAGCGGCGCTTTCAGTATCAACGACGCGATCGAGCAATTGTTGGATCTGCCGATCTGCCGAGAGCAGCGATGTTTGCATCGCCTTCGCGTCTGTGTCGCTTGCCGCGATGCGCGCGTTCCAAGCGTCTTCGAACATGTGTCGCGCGGCACGAAACACCCCGGCGGGCGGTTGAACGCTTTCCATAAGAACAGCGAACTTGCCCTCAAGCGCGTCGCGTTTGATGGACCGACCGTAGTGAGTGCAAGCCCGGTTATAGCAGAAGTAGTAGGGGTAGTGACGATCGCGCCCTTTGGTCCAACCCGCGGTTAGCATTGTGCCGCAGGTGCAGGCGACAAAGCCTCGTAACGGGAAATCAGGATTGAAGTCGGCGCGCGCCGGCGCTCGCTTCTTTCCAACCAACCGATCCTGAATCATGTTGAAGGTTTCGACACTGATCAGCCCCTCGTGCACGCCTTTGCGCAAAGAGACATTCCAATAAGGCGCGCTGACGAGGCCGGCATAGATGGGCCGTTTCAGCATCTCCGTGACGCGTGGATTGTGGACCCGGCCCTTGCGATCTCGCGGAAACTCAGGCCGGCTTTCGAGGAAGCGTTGGACCTCGGCTTGGCTCTCGAAGCGACCACACGCGTAGCCTTCGAGCGCTTCACGCACGATTGAAGCCTCAGGCTCCTTCGGGAATAGAATGCGTCCGCTGCGTTTGACTGAACGATATTCATAGCCAACAGGCGCCGCAGTGACGGCGTACCCTCGCTCAACCCGAGCCGTCATTTTCTGAATGGCCTGTCGACGAAGTTGTTCGCGTTCGAGTTCACCACCAGCAACGGTGATGGTTTCGTGGTGACGGCCTTCCGGAGAGTCTTCAAACCGGAAGTTGGGACTATCAACGACCGCGCCAAAGTCCTCAGCAAGGCGGTCCCTAAGCTCCCAATAAAACCGGGTGCGGCGCGCGAACCGCTTCAGGTCGTCGAAGATGACAACGTACCGCTTTAAACGATTGGCCTTGAGATGGCGGAGCACCCCAACCATGCCGGGGCGTTCCATGTAGTCGCCAAAGCCGGATTTGCTGTCGGTGTAGACTGCTTCAACAGGCACGCCGAGCTTGGCCGCATGATTGCGGCAGAGATGCTCCTGGCTGCCATTGCCGTCGCCGTCGAGTTCCTGCTTTTTGCTCGAGACGCGGCAATAAACGATCGCGGCATGTACAGGCTTCATGGGCACGTCCTCAGCAACAATGTTGCTAACGCGGGCCGGAAGTGGGAGACGCCGGCCGCTGGCAATCGGCATCGATTCTACTGGCATCCTGCGGTGAAGGCGAGGTCGCTCCAAGGACCAGGCTCACAGCGTCGACGTTCCAACCGAGGTCGACGAACCCGCACATGATTTTCCACAATGCGGCCAATAGTTCGTTTTGCTCGGACTCGGTCAGCCCGCTGCCTTCTAGGTGATGGCGATAGTCTTCAGGTGCAAATGTTGCGAGCGAACTCGTGGCTTCCGCGCGATCGAGCGCGGGTTCGCTGAGATCAATGATGGGCGGCGCGAAGTGCGCGTTGATGGACAAGCGAGCCTCCATGACGATGGAAGCGTGCCGGAGCCGAAATGGCAGGAACGAGGCGGGAAACGCCGGGAAACGGTGAGCTCGCTTGACGCGGGAAATACTCAGCGATCCGGCCCGCGCAGTAGAGACGAAATCGACTTTCCAGTCTGATGCGCACGAGCAGCATCGATGGCGCGCGCCTGCATCAGCGCTTTGCGAATGTCGAGATGGAGTTCGAGCGCCTTGAGGCCGTCGCGCCAGTTAGGTGCGAATTGAAGGACGTTGCGTTTCACCTCCGTCGCCAGACCCAGGCGGCGCAGTTCTTGGGCGCGGCCCTTGAGGGCGTCGGTAGCGGCCGGATCGCCGTTAGGCGCTCGCAAGTCCGCGACGCGCACCTTGCCATCCTTGTCGAGTTGATCTGCGATCCAGTGATCGAGGCTTGTCGGCCGGTGCGCGCGCACCTCGCGGTGCAGCGCCTGCCGAGCGTCTTCACGTGTGCGGTTGCCCAACCGCTCGGTGGCGACATCGCGCGCGACTGATCGGAAACCGTGCTGCACAAACTCCCTCGGGATGATGAGATCGCGCCCGTCGCTGCGCACGCCCCGGAGGATGATGTGCGTGTGCGGGTTGTCTGAGTCCCAGTGATCGACCGCGACCCATTCGAGCCGCGAGCCCAGAGCAATCTCGGCGCGCCGCATGACTTCCCGCGTGTAGGCTTTGAGGTCACCAAGCTTTGTCCCGTTCTCGGGCGACAGGATGAGCCGGAAATGCCGGCGATCGGTCCGCGCCCAGGACGCGGCCCGTTCGCCGCCGTCTAGACCGGTGACGGTTGCGTCATAGAAAACCGAGCCTTCGGTGCGTTCGAGATACTTGCTATGTGCCCGCGCCTTCGAATCAGCCTGATCGGTGGACGCTGCAAGCCCTTCCTCGTTGCTAGTGTTGCTCGCGCGCGCGGCAGCATCACGAGCCACGTAACGCGCATGCGCGCGTAGGGCGGCGCCACCGCCGCCGGCATGGCTAAAATAGTGGATCTTCACGATCGCGCGTTGGCGTGGATCGAAGCCCGCGTGCGCACCCTGCGGTGAGGTGCGCATCGCCAACTTTCGCGACGGTCCAACAAGACTGTGCAACTTCTTGCCGTAGCCCGCGCGCATGACCCCGCCCGACGACTTCGCGCGGCCGTCGTGACGCCCCTCGATGATATCAGCGTTGAGCGCACGCGTGATGTTGAGTGATTTACCCGGCCGAAACACTTCAGCGCCGAACATGTCGCGCTTCAGTTTTCCGGCGCGGAAGAGTCGATTGATGCTTGGAGCTTCGATCATCGAGTGCGCTCAGCGTGGTGAGGTGCGCGCACCTCGTGCGCACCCTGCGATTATCGCGCGTACCTCGTATTTGCGCCAGTGATTGCAAGCGATTGGCGAAGGTGGTGGGGTTCTCTTTATCTTGCTTTCCACCCTGCATCTTCCGACAAACGTAAAATCAGCTCCTCAAAGCACGCTTCTTCGCGGCCATACCATCTCAAATGCTGCGAGTTCTTCACGCGCATATCCATGCGCTCCGCCTTCAGCCTCGGCGCCAAATGCACCACCGTCACGCGCTTGCCTTGCTCGAACGCGTGTTTCACTTCCGCCCGCATGAAGTCGCTTGCCAGCGCCGCCGCGGACAACAGCAGCAAGAATTCACCGCATGCTTCCACCGCATTCAGAATGTCTTCGTTCCATTCGTCGCTATCGATGAGTTCGCGTCCGGCCATCCAACAGGACCGTCCTCGGCGCTCAAGCCTCTGCGCAAGCGTGAGGGCGAAGGCGCCATCTGCCTCCGTGGCGTATGAAATGAAGTCTTGGGAAACGCTCCGGAAACGGGGCCGCAGCGCGAAATCGAGGGACGTGTTTCGATCCTCAACACCTGGCGGCTGCGCGCCCAAGGTCTCGACGCCGCCCCACAGGAAGGTAGGCATCAGCGAGCTTTGCCTGCGCTCCATCTCGCGCCGATCGGCCAGCGCTTCCTTAATCAGCGCAGCCCGCTCGGCTAGGTGCAGCGGGATGAAGTCGGGGCAACGCCGCAGCGCCAGGCTCAACCGCTGACCGTTTGCAGCATTCGCTTCCGCCACCAGAACGATCCGGTCCCAGAGCGCGAAAAGCGCATCGTGCCGCGCCAATGCGGCGGAGAACCTGGGCCACCGCTCCTTCAGTGTGCTTGGATTTACGAGTTCGAAAGTCTGCGTCATCGACCCATGCCACGCGATTCGGCCAAACCAATCGTCAACGCGAAGCGGACCTCATTAGGGGGCGGGCGGGCGGGCAAACCCCTCATCGTCGCGCCGCGTCCGCGGCCGTGTCTGGAACGAGCCCCGTATCAGCGGGCGCCATGACCATCATCGATCTAGGCGCGAGAGGGTGGTCTCCCACCCAGACTGATTGACCGGAGCCGAAACTGGTTTAGCGTTGTGCGCGATAGGGGTTTACCCCCGGCCCCCACAGCGGAAACGCCGGGATCTCCAGTCGGCCACGGAATGGGCCAGCTTCGCAAAGAGTTGTGAGTGCACCCAAGTACGGCAATGCCAGAACGGGGATATGATCAAGCACTCTGGCTGGAGAGCCCTGTCCCCCTATAGCTCGCAAGCGACTCGAAATCCGAACTTGTCGCGATCGCGTGGTCGGGCATCGGCCTTCCCACGCGCAGCCGATCGCAGGCGCCTGAAGTCGCTCGCATAGCATCCGCCGCGAGCGACCTTGGTCTCACTGCGCGGTTCGTCGATCCAAGCGGTGTGATCGTCGGGCGCCGTTTCGTAGTTCGGGTGAAAGCAGTCCTCGACCCATTCCCAGACGTTTCCATGCATGCCGAATAACCCGAACGCGTTTTCAAAACAGGCGCTCACCGGTCGAGGACTGTCCTCAGGCCAGTGGGCGCGATTGACCGCGGTGCGCACGTGCTTGGGTTTGTAGCGGCGATTGAAGTGCGCCTGCGCGTAACTGATCTCGTTGCCGGTGGCGTAGGCCGCTTTCGTCGTTGCACGGCAACAATATTCCCACTCCGCTTCTGAGAGCAGCCGGTAGCGGCGCCCGGTGCGGCCGCTCGCCCATTCGCAATAGCTTTGTGCGCCATCCCATGAAATCCCGGCGGCGGGGTAGAGACGCTCACGAAACGTGCTCCAGTCGAGCAAATATCCCAACGAATCGCGCTCGCCGCTCAAGCGAAGGATCGCTCTCGCATACTGAAACTCATCGATGGCTTCATGGGGCTCAATCTCGACCTGCGCGAACCCGCCAAAACCGCTCTCACATGCCCGGTTCCATTCAAACGCGGTGATCGGAAACACTGAGACGGCGATGCGACTTGCGATGGTCACACGTGTCACCGGGCGCTCCAGCCCGGAAGAGCCCTTTTCCTTCAGCGCGCTGCCCCGCTCAAAGCGCCCTTGCGGCACAACCATCATGATCGGCAGCGTATCGTCGTCCTTGAAACGGTCTCCGACAATCAGACCAGCGTGCTTGACCGCCGAGGCGTGCTTGTTCCGTTCTTCCGCCTCTCTGAGGATCCGACCGATTTCCGGCGCCAAAAGTCTCGCCACCTCGGCGCGATAGGCTTTCGCCGAGAGACTTACGGCGTGCAGTTTCGAGAGCTTTTGAATGGACCGCGGCAGGTCCGTTGATGACGGCATCTTTGCGTCGTCGAGCAAAACCGGGACGACGGTTGTGCGCTTGGATGACAGGGCAGATTCAATTTCCATGCGGACCCAGTCGTTCGAATTGTCTATCCGCCGTCCGGACTCATCGGACTCGGTGAGCCAGTGATGGCCCACGAGGCTAACCATCACTGAGCAGGTTCGCAGCGCCTCGCGAAGGACGGAAGGAAAATCTGCGGCGACTTGGATCAAGTCGATGTCGATGAAGACCTGGCCCGGGAATGATTCCGCCAGCACCTCGTACATGACGTGGGCGGCAATGGCGCTGTCGCTGCGCCGGTAGTTGATGAGAATGTCGGCCATGGCCGACGAAATTGCGATGAACGGGCCGTTTCGGCAATCCTGCAGAGCGGCGGCGCGCCATTGGCGGCCGTGCTCAGGCGAGAGTGGCGCGGCATTGGCGGGACGAGCCGCAGGCAGGGATTCAAACCGGCGTACTAGAAGACGGAGGAAGGGCCTTTCACCCCAGCGCGATCGGCATTTTGCGCGATGTCCTGCTTCATCCCGCAGGTGTTGCTATGGCGCCGGCGCTACCTATCCCCACATGTGGACGAAAGCCGATAGGTGGGAGGAATGCTGAGCACACCGACGCCGTTGGAGCAGGGCGCGCTTCTGATGTCGCTCCTGCTCATTGCTGGCTTTCTGATTGGCCATCCCTGGGGCCGGGTGGCGGCGCTTCGGACTTTGGGCGCGGTTTGGGACGCTATCTCATCCATCAGCGCCCGATTTGCGCTCGCATTTCACTATGTACTGCCGGCGAAGGAGCGTGACGGCAGCCTGCCGCGCATCCGGCTCTGGCTCTGGAGCGGGCTCAATGTCCTTTTGGTGATGCTCTGGCTAACCGGCCGTTTCTTCGGCCGTGACGCTGCATTCTATGATGCGATCGGCTGGGCCAATACATTGTTCGCCACTGTAAATCTGACGCTCGTCACCGGCGCTTATGCGGCGTTGCAGGAGGGCGTCGCCATCATGAATGCAGAAGAGGGATGGCGCAAACGCGAGTTCAAGCGCGATGCGCTAGCGGTGCGGCATGCGGGATTCGTCATCGCCTCGGTGGTGTTTCTCGGGCTGCAGACGGCCGCTGTGATGCATTGGCTGCAAGCGATGCACGATGTTGCCTTCGTGACTGTGCGCACGAGCCTGGGATCAACCTATTTCGACATTCTCGTTGCATTACTCAATGCGTTGCCGTTCACGCAGATCTTGGTTGGCGCGCCGCGTCTGGCCGACGGCGTTGCGTTTGCGCCTGGACTAGGCTTCGTGTTCGGGCAATCGTTTGCGCTGTTCGGCGCAGCCCTGCTGATCAGCACCTTGATCAATTTCGTCCAGCAGCACATCGCCTTCCGGAAAATGATCGATCGTCTCTTGCTCATGACAGACGTCGGCATGCGCCCGCTCGTTCTTGCCAAATTCAAGCGCGCGCCGACCGCAATCAAGCGCTATCTTGGCCGCCGCTTCGGTCAGGAGACTGCGCCAGTGAAGCAGATCAAACTCTTGGAACTGGCAGTCGAGCGCCCAATGTGGAGCGCGCCCATCATGTTCATGGGCCGGCTGCCGCGTCTTGCGCCGGAGGTGAAGAAAGAGGGCGGATTGATGATGGTCGCGTTTGTCGATCAGCGCGTCGACGCGATGGACGAGGCCTTGCGTGGCGAGATCGTTGAGCGCGCCAAGACCATCTTCTCTGCGTTGGATACTGATGAAGACAAGGCGCTGATCGCGCGGATCATAACGCCGTGCCTTGAGCATTTGTGCGCGAGCAACGATCCATCCATTGCATCGCACTGGGCCCGCGAACTGCGCAAGAAGCCGTCCCTGCAGAGATTGCTGGAAAGTCAGTTCAGTGGCGCGCTGGCAACGCGTGCCGCCACGCTGGTTGTGTCATGCAAGGCCGACGAAGCATGGCCGGCGCTCATCGATGCGATGAGCAAGTTCTCGGACACGGTCCGCGTGCCTTTGTTGCAGAATATGGCCGACATCGTCAGCTCGGGTTTGGCGACCGCTCGTACGAGTTGGCCGGCGATTATGGACGCCGCCAACGATCGGTTGCGCGCCCATCCCAGCCCGGCATTCGAGGCGGGTCTAGTGCGCTTGCGCGCGACGATCACTGCAAAGCAGCGCCAAGCACGACCCGCGGCAGCGGGCACGCCAGCGCGAGCGGCCGCGGCCTGATCATCATTGTTCCTGGGTTGCGCTGACCGGGGGCGGGCCTGCTTTATCGATAAGCCAATCCACGGCGGCCTGCGCTTTGGCGCCCGCCGCCAGAAACGCCCGCGGTTCGTCGCGCAACAGCTCGAGCCAACTGGCGATGTAACTGGCGTGATCCTCAAGATGGAAAGGAGCCAAGCCTGCCATCGCGCCAAGGATGGCCGACCCAAATTCCGCGGTATATCCTGACAGTCCAGCTGGACTCGGAACGATTTCCACAGTTTTACGAGCCATCACGCAGCCTCCTGGCTGCGTGATGGCTGCATGGAATGCATCCAGTCTGCGGCTTGCTGAGCCTTCGACGCGGCGGTGAAGATGGCGCGCGGGTCGGACTTCAAAACCTCCATCCACGATGCAAGGTAAGCGGCGTGATCTGGGCGCGGTTCGCAAGCAAGTCCGAGATCGGCGAGAATGAAACTCGCGGTCAATTCGGAAATTGCTTCGTCCATCGCATAAGAGAAAGAACCGAAACGCCCTGTGAGATCGCGATCGAGCCGATGCTTTGCTCCCGATGCATGCGCATGCTCATGCACACTAACTCCGATGGCAGAGACGGCGTCCTTGAAGCGCTCGAACGGCGGCAGGTGTACGGTGTCGGTCGAGGGATGATAGTAAGCCATGTCGCCGCCGATCACGACGGGCACCTTCAGCGCGGCGATGAAAGCCTCTGCATGCGTGATGCGCTCGCTCTCGGGAAGGCGCGGGGTCTCTGGCGCCGAATAGTCGTCGACTTGCGCGATGTTAAAGAGAGAGAAGCCGCGCGCGAACATGCGCGGACGACGCGCGCAATCTTCATCGTCGCTGTCTGCGCCATCCGTGCGCTTCCAGAACACGGCAAGCGTTGCGCGCTCACCTTTACGAACCTGTGCGCCGAGCTTGGCCCAGCAGCGATAGGTGCCCCAAAGACCGTGGGTGTAACCTGCGTGCTCGCCCGCGGCCCACAGAGCGAGAATGTTGAGGCCGCGATATGCAACGCCGGTTGCGACATTGATGGGACGCGCGGCGGGAGAACCGTCGTGATGCCAGGGCATGCGCCATTTGTCGGCGCCGCGCTCGATGGCGGCGAGAATGTCGGCGGTGATGCGCTCATAGATGCTGGCGCGTTGAGAAGATGACATCGGTGAAGCTCCGAACCCAGCCGGAGCCGATCTCCGGCGGCGGAGCTTTGAATGCGGCGCTCGTGAGCGCCGGCGCGCACCCGAACGGGCCGCAGCGAAGCGGAGGACGGCGCCAGCCGTTGCGCGGCGGCGCGGGCGCCGCCAGCTCCGCCTATTCGCCGGAGATCGGCTTTGCGATGTGTGGAGAGCGCTGACGCGTCGCCGGCTTACGCGTCGCGACGCAGATAGCGGCCCCAGGCCAGCTCGATCGCGTAAGTTAGGCTAAAGAGCACAAGCGCGCCGGTCACGATCGCGCCCAAGCTCATGGCGTCCGCGTCGAGGGGATCCAGAGCGACCAGCCCGGCCAGCAGCGCGCCGGCTAGTAGGACGGGGCCGGAAAAGAAGCAGTGCAGCCGCCCGCAGCGGCGCGCGTTGACAAGGCAGGCCGCGCCCATCCAAGCGAGCGCAAGCGACCAGGCGCCGGCGGCCCACGCAACCGAGGGCGAGAAGAGACTAGCAGCGGCGCCGACGAGCACCGGCGCGCCCCAGACAGCGAGGAAGCTGCCGATGTTGGCCGACAAGTCGCGCCGCGCGCACGCTTCGTCGGCTGTGCGGGGCTGACGCATCACGTCACCCGGCGCAGCAGGAGAGCTTGGCGACGTCGCGCTCGAAGCCTTGCGCGGCAAGCTTCAAACCCTCGACGGTGGTAAGGTAGGGAAAGATGGTCTCGCCAAGCGCGCGCGCGGTCATGGCGTGCTTGAGCGCTAGCGCCAGCGTCTGGATGCTGTCGGCTCCTTCGGGGGCGAGGATCTGTCCGCCCAGCAAACGATCGCTGCGCGCGTCGGCGACAAGCTTGATGAGCCCGCGCGTGTCGCGTGCAGCCAGCGCGCGCGGGACTTGGTCGAGCGGAACGACAGAGACTTTCACCTCATGTCCGGCGGCTAAGGCTTGGGCTTCGGTCAGGCCCACGCCGGCGACCTGGGGATCGGTGAACACGACCCACGGCATTGCTGCATTGTCGTAAGTGAGCGCATCGCCATTAAGCGCATTGCGCGCGGCCAGCTTGGCCCCGTAGGCGGCCATGTAGACGAACTGGTCGCGGTTGGTCACATCGCCCGCGGCGTAGACGCCGGCCTTGCTCGTGCGCATGTACGCATCGACGATGATGGCGCCGCGCTCGTCTTGAGCGACGCTCGCCTCGGCGAGGCCCAGCCCTTCGACGTTGGGCGCGCGGCCGGTGGCGATGAGGAGCTTTTCGGCGCGCAACTCGATCAGCTCGCCGTCGTCCTTGACGCACAGCGTGACGCCCGCAGCGTCCTCGCGGCAGGCGTCGTAGGCGACGCCGCAATGAAGGCGCATGCCCTCGTCTCGAAACACCTCCATCAGCGCGTCGGACACTTCTGGCTCGGCCTGCGGCAACAGGCGCGAGCGGCACACCATGGTCACCGCGACGCCCATGCGCGCCATCATCTGCGCCAGCTCGGCGCCGATGAAGCCGCCGCCCACGACGATCAGGCTCTTCGGCAGTGTGTCCAACTCAAGCAGCGAGGTGCTGGTGAGAGAGCTGACCTTGTCGATCCCTGGAATTGGCGGAACCGCGGGCCGCGCGCCGGTTGTGATGACGATCTTCGGCGCGTGGATGAAGCTGTCGCCGATAACGACGCCGCCATCGACAAGGCGTGCTTCGCCTTCGATGTAGGCGATGCTCTCGTACTGCGGCAGCAAATCGACGTATTTTTTCTGCCGGAGACCGGCGACCAAATCATCCTTCGCCGCGATGACGCGGCGCCAATCGACCACGCGCGCTTCGCCGAGAATGCCGTCGAACCGGCTGGCGGCGCGCGCGCCGTGCAGCGCCTCGGCGGCGCGGATCATGGTCTTGGACGGCACGCAGCCGACATTGACGCAGGTGCCGCCAATCACGCCATGTCCGATCAGCGCCACGCGCGCGCCTTGCTCGGCGGCGGTGATCGCGGCCGAAAAACCGGCAGAGCCCGCGCCGATGACGGCGAGGTCGTAGGCTTCGTCTTTTCTTGGAGTCGCGCAGCAGTCGGACATATCAGGCTTTCTTGTGCGAACGATCAGTGGCGCTGCGCCGGCGGCGGGCGAGCGCTCTGAGCCCCAGCGCCAAGGCGGCTAGCGCGGCGACGCCTATGAGTAAGGGCAGAAACAGGCCGCCTGCAATCGCCCGGAGGCCGGCGACGCCGAGGAACGCCAACACGATCGGGGTCAGCAGACAGCACAGCGCCGCCGCGATGATGCCGATCGAGAGGACCGGCCACTCTCTCATGAGGCCGGCGTGACGAGACGCGCGGGATAGCCAGCGTTGGTGGAGGCTGCGGCGATCGCTTCGGGCGTGGCGCGGCCGGCGTCGTAGGTCACCGTGGCGCGCTTCGATTCGAAGTCGACTTCGACCGAACGCACGCCGTCAACGCGCGACATCGCCGTGCGCACGGTGATCGGGCAGGTC
Organism: Hyphomonadaceae bacterium; assembly: GCA_020848895.1. Lineage (GTDB taxonomy): Bacteria > Pseudomonadota > Alphaproteobacteria > Caulobacterales > Aquidulcibacteraceae > Vitreimonas. Next base: position 2,305 of record JADLHI010000471.1, on the reverse strand, counting down.
GCGCAGGTCATGTTGTCGACTATAAACGACGCGGTGCGCACCTGCGCCTGCGCGATCTGGGCTTGCGCTTGTGCCGCCGATTGCAATGGCGCGAGCGTAACAACAGCGCCGAGCGCCCCGAGTGCGGCGAGCGCGCCGATGATCATGAGCTTCTTCATCGATTCTCTCCTTCAGTAGAAATACGGCGCCCACCAATCGATGGTGGCGGCCAATATGACGAGCGCGGCGGCAAGCCAGAGCGCGCTCTGCGTGATCAGCGCCGATTGCGGGCGCGCGCAATACGAGCCGTCCTCGCATTTGGGTTTCGGCCGGAAATAAACCTGCCAGAAGCCGAGCCCGATGAAGACCGCCGCGATGGCGATGAAGACCGGCTTATACGGTTCGAGCGCGGTGAAATTGCCGATCCAAGCGCCGGATACGCCGAGCGTCACCAGCACCAGCGGCAGGATGCAGCAGGACGAGGCGAGGACGGCGCCGGCGACGCCGCCGGCGGCGAGCCAGCCCTGACGGGGACCGGGATCGGGGCTTTGCTGCATCATGGGATCACGCTACAATCTGTAGCGACTACAGGATCAAGAGGATTTTGCAGGCCCATGAAGCAAAGCCATCCCATGGCCCTATTGCGGCGCGGGGAGCTTGCGGCCCGGGTTGGCTGCAACCTCGAAACCATCCGCTATTACGAGGGCATCGGCCTCTTGCCGCACCCGCCGCGCTCCGAAGGACGCCATCGGCTGTATGACGCGGATCTGGCCAAGCGGCTGCGCTTCATCCTGCGCGGGCGCGAACTCGGCTTTTCGATCGAGGAGATTCGCGCGCTGCTAGCGATTGCCGACGGCGCTGGCGGCTGCGCCGACGTCTATGCGCTCACGACGCAGCACCTCGATGTGGTCAAGCGCAAGATCGCCGATTTGCGCAAGCTTCAGCGCATTCTGTCGGACACCGCGGCGCGCTGCGCGCGTGACGCCTCGCCTGAGTGTCCGATTATTGAGGCGATGTCGGCGCCGTCGGCGGCGCGTCCACGGCGTCGATGACCCGCTGATAGCGGGCGATGTCGGCCTTGAGAACCGTGCGCTGTGCGCGCGACAGGCGCTTCTCCTTGAACAAGAGCTTGGCGTCGTCGCGTGCCTTGGCCCAGACCGGGCGATGACGCGCCGTGAAGCAAGCGTTGGGGCAGCATGGGCCAACCGCTCAGACTCGGGAAGCGTTGGAATGGCTTCGGGTTCGTGGCCGTCCACTTGGGCGACGTTGAAAACGCTGTAGCCGCGCGCGAAGAAACGCTTCTTCTCGGTGTCTTCCGCATCGGGTTTCTCGACCTGTTTCCAAAGCACGACCGCGCTGGCGCGCTCGCCCTTGCGCACGACTGCGCCCAGTTCGAACCATTGCTTGAACGTGCCCCAGAGGCCGGTGGGATATCCCTTCGCCTCTGCCGAGGCCCAAAGGGCGAGCGTGTTGATGCCGCGATAGGGCTTCTTCGAGCCGACGTTGGCGGGGCGATAGATGGCGCTGCCGTCATGATGCCAGGGCATGCGCCCCACTTCGACGCCGCGTTCAATCGCAGCGACGATCTGTTCGGTGATGCGGGCATAGATGCTTGCGCGGTCGTTATTGGGCATTGGACGTGTCCTGATGAGGCGCGCACGCGCGCGTGCGCGCGAATGAAAGAGAGGAGCCGCCCGAGGGCGGCTCCGAAGTGAGAAGGGCGGTTTAAGCCGCGGCGTCCGCGGTCTCGTCGGCCTTGGTCTTGGCGGACGCAGACTTGGTCTTCGGGCGCGATAGCCGCTGGTAGCGGGTGATCTCGAAGGTGTTGTCGTAGATCTTCTGCTCGCCTTTGAGCCAGACGGTCGGAACGATGCGGCCTTCGAAGGTAACGCTGTCGCCCTTGTCGAGCTGGGTCAGCATCTCGGCGTTCAGGTCAGCATCAAACGAGACGCAGCGAAGCCATTCAGTCTTGGTGTATTGGCCGTCGCGGCCTTCGGCCAAACGGTCTGCGGCGATCGAGATGCGGAGCGTCTTGCTTTTCAGTTCTTCGATCTTGCCGATGCGGCCCTGAGCGGTGAAGCGGAACATGGGTGTCTCTCCTGTTCGCCGGAAAGCTCCGGCGAGAAGCGCCGCGGGGCTCTCCCGCGATGGGGCCGTGGGCTGCATGCGGGTAAGAGGGCGCTTGCAAGGGGTCGCGGGTACCGCGACCGGAGGCTTGCCCCTTGCAAGCGACCGCCCGCATGCGAAGACGAGGACCAATGAGCGAGAGGCCTCGTGGTGTGTTGTCGGACCGAAGACGCGGGAGAGGCGCGTGCATTCGCTGCGA
>JADLHI010000507.1 GCA_020848895.1 Hyphomonadaceae bacterium | reverse complement strand
GTGCCTTGAGTGCGACGCCAACAAGCGGAATTTTGCGGATCGATTTCCTCGTTTTTGTGCGCCGGCCATTTGCCGTGACTTCGATAAAGGGGATTGGGCTGCCGAGGTGGATTCTCTCTTCTGTAAGCGCGCAGGCTTCCGACAACCTCAACCCTGTTTCGATGATGAGGTAGACAATCCTTCGCGCCTCTGCGTTCAAACCTGCAAGCCGACCTTCGGCTAGGAACTCGTCTCTCACAAATTTGGGATCGAAGGCGACGCGTTTGCCGTCCCCGTCGCCGCGAATGTTGAGACACGAGAAGGGATTTTTCACGTCGAACTGGTGAAAAGACCGGATGGCGCTGTAGAGACCTGAGAGCTGGCGCATCTCCCGGTTCGCCGAAGCGCTCGTGACTTTGCCTTTGAGCACACGGTCTTGCCAGTGAGCGCGAAACGCATGAGCGTGTTTCGTTGAGAGATCCTCTACCGCGCAATCCTCGCCGATTAGCCTGAGGAAGAGGTCGAGGGCTGACTGGCGTTGCTGCAACCATTTGCGCCGCTGGAGAGGCGACTTGGTCGCGATAGCTGTGGCGTTGATCCGCTCGTACTCGGCGAGCATTCCCGACACTCTAATGGTTGGCTTTTTTTCTTGTGACGTTGGTGGGATACCAAACACCACCTGGGCTGCAGTCGTGAGCTGTTCGTTGTCGGGCTTGGGAACTGGTGGGCGTTCGCCGACGACCCGGACAAACCGCTGCCAAAGGTCTCCGAGGCTCAGGTCGATGGCATCTGTGGTAGTGATGATCGGAAGGTTCAACGCCTGAGCCCGTTGAATGGCGCTAATGGCGTCCAAATGAGAAGGGGATTGCCGGTCAGAACGCCAGAAGGCTTGGAGCTGTTCATTAAGCTGTCCAGTTCGCTGTCGAGCAAGGATGGCGCGTGGGTCATCCCTGACAGGGATACCCGTCGAAATGGTCACAAATTTTCTGGGATCGCGGTGAGCGAACTCCCTCGGTACGCGCCGAACGAGGTACCAGATGCCACCTCGGTTTGTGGGGCGGGGAAGTTGGGATTTATGGCCCATGGCTAGAGGTCTCCAACAAGCTAGCCCCAGGCGTTTATCCTGGAGCGGATGTTGTCGGCTATGTTGATGACCTAAAGCCCGTTTTGCCCCGCGCAACCCCGTTACGGGGCAACTTAGGCAACAAAATCAAGAATGCTGCGCTAGAAATTGGCTCCGCGGGTAGGATTCGAACCTACGACCATCCGATTAACAGTCGGACGCTCTACCACTGAGCTACCGCGGAATACC
>JADLHI010000495.1 GCA_020848895.1 Hyphomonadaceae bacterium | reverse complement strand
AGAGGGTTTCGCGCTGGTCGAATTGGCGTTGAACGCTTTGGAGGAGGGAGAGCAGGATGCGGGGGTTTCCTTCGCTTTCGAGGAGGAGTTGTTCTTGTTGGCGTGGAGAGAGGGGAGAGTCTTGAGAGGCGTTGCGCAGGAGTGCGCGGCATTCTTCGGGGGTAAAGGGCGGGACTTCGAGCGTGGTGGGTGGGCGTCGGAGGGAGAGGGAAAGGCTGTCGAATTCGCCCGGTGCAGCGGCGATCAGGACAAAGAGCCGTGGAGGTGGTTCGTGCAGGAGAGCATCAAGAAAGCGTTGGCTGCGCGGATCAAGGAGGAAGAGGTCATCAAGGAGGAGGGCAACGGGTGCGCGCTGTGCGCAGAGGTGGACATACCAACGCATGGCGTCTTCGATGTGTCGATCGCGGGAGGCTTCGGGGTTCCAGAGTTCAAAGAGAAGAGAGGTCCACGCTTGCCAGTGGGGGTCGCCTTGTGCGTGAGTGGCGATGGATTGGTAGAGGGCTTGGGGGCCATCGAGGTGGAGGTGGTGGAGGTGGCTTTGGAGGAGGCTTTGGAGGTAGGGGGAGGGGCTGCGTTGTTGGGGGCAATCTTCGGCGCGCCCCCAAAAGAGGAGGGTGGGTTGTTGGAGGTTACACCATTGCTGGAGGATGCGGCTGCGTCCACTGCCGGATTGTCCGACGAGAGAGACGATCTGGACATTGCCGTGTTGGGTGTGGACCCATGCCTGTTCGAGATAGCGGAGGATATCGAGGCGTCCGAGGAACGGGAGTTTGGCGTCGCCTTTTTCGTCGGTGGTTTGGGCGGTGGTTTGGGGTTCCCATGCGAGTTGGTAGGCAGGTTCTTCGAGGTCAGGGAGGGCGATCTCGCGGAGGGATTCGTGTTCTTTGAGTAGGAGTTGCGCGGACCAATCGAGCCAGATCTGGCCGACGGGTGCGTGTTGGAAGAGGCGTTGAGCGGTGTCGCGGGACTCCTGTTCGGAGGTGTCATCGGTGAGCAGAGTGAGGACACAACGAGCGCGAGCGCGGGCATCTTGGGCGAGGGGAGGGTGAGCATGAACGACGTCTTGGATCGTGCGAGCGGCTTGGAGGGTGCGAAGGAGGCAGGCGAGACCTTGACGGGAGTGGGCGTGTAGGCGATCGGGGCGTTGCTCGTCGAGGGAGAGTCCGTGTTCGCGGATGCGTTCGGCGAGTCGTTCGCTGAGGTCGCTGAGCAGCATCCATTGTTGGCTGAGGGGGAGGGAGAGTCCGCGTCGTGGGATCTCGACATCCAGTTGGACCCAGAGTTGGAGGGCGCTGTAGTTGGCGACGTCTTCGAGGCTATCGTGGGTGATGGGGCCAGTGGTGTCGCGGCCCGAAGAAGGAACGAGAGGGAGATCGTGTGGGTTGATCTCTTGAAGGATGGCGTCTTCGGGGTAGGTGGGAGCGGTGGTGGTTGCGGAAGAGAGAGGGGCTGTTGTGTAGGTGGAAGCGGTGGGGGTGTACGTGTTGGCGTGTTTTTTTCGTTTGGGAGCGGAGGATTCTTCGGGGGGAGCGCCCAGTTCTTCGAGTTCGTGAGTGCCATCAAAGAAGGCCCACAGGGCTTGGCTGGGGTCGCGGTGGGGGTCGAGCATGAGGGAGTGGAGGGTGTGGAGATCGAGGCCGCTGGTGTTTTCTTCGGGGAGTCCGGGATCGTCTTCGAGGCGGTGGAGAGAAAGCAGATCGTCCCCATCATCGGGGTCCATGTATTGATCCTCGGGGTCGATGTAGGACGCTGGATCGTCTGGATCGTGGAGGTCGGTGGGGAGATCGAGATCGGCTTCGTGTTGTGCTTCGTTGTGATCGGGATCGAAGGAGGCCGAGCGGCGCAACGGGGAATCGGAGGGCAGAAGCGGGCGGCGGATCTCACGGGTGGCGAGATCTTCGGCGATATCGTCGCTGTAAGTGCCGAAAGAGTCGAGATCCGCGTGTTCTTCTTGTGGAGCTTGGGTGTTGTTGCTTTCTGCGAGAAGAGCAGAATCGTCGGAATGTTCGAGAAGATCCGAGTCGTCGGCATCTGCGAGAAGATCAGAATCGTCGGCATCTGCGAGAAGATCCGAGTCGTCGTTGTCTTGGGAAAGGTCGAGGGATTCTTCGTGGTGGTGGGTGGGGCTATCGAGATCCTCTTCTTCGAAGGTGTGTGGGCGAGGGCGCGGCTCGTTGTGTTCTGAAGGATCGAGGGCATGAGGTTTGGATGGTTCAAAAGGGGCGAAGGGAAGGGGCGTTGTGGTGTGGGATGGAGAGACGCGATTGAGTTGTGTGGGTTGTTCGTATTCGTCGATGAATTGGGCTTCTTCGAGCAGCTTTGCGTAGGCGTCGCTCGGTTCGTGGAGCCCAGAGCGTTCGGAGAGAGGTGTTTGGGGCTGGAGTTTGGGGGGAGGAGCAGAAGCGCCGAGGGCATCTGCTTCGATCCGTTCCCAAGGAAGTTGGATCTGGATGCTTGGATCGGTGGATTCTTCGGGTTGATGGACCTTTTGTTGGGTGATGCGAGAGGTTTGCAAAGAAGAAGGCGGTTTTGGGGGAGCCTGTGATGGGCGGGTGGTCTCGGTGGTTTGGTCGGGTTGGTGGATCTGTGATGGGCGGGTGGTTTCGGTGGTTTGGGCGGGTTGGTGGGTGGTGAGGGGCGATGTTGGGAAGAGCAGCGGGAGGCTGCTTTCGGTGGGTGGGGAAGAGAGAGCGCTATCGTCTTCGTCGAGGATTTCTTCGAGAACGCCTGTTTCTTGGGGGGAGAGAAGGCCATCGCGTAGTTCTTGGCGGAGTTTTGTGATGTGGATTTGCTCGGTGGCTTCGGGGCGATGGACTTGTGGTGTTTGGGGGGAGGAGCAGAAGCGCCGAGGGCATCTGCTTCGATCCGT
>JADLHI010000470.1 GCA_020848895.1 Hyphomonadaceae bacterium | reverse complement strand
CCGGCGGCGTAGGCGGCACGGGCGGCTCGAAGCGCACGCGGCCGTCGCCGTTAGCGTCGCTGGCGTCGAAGAAACGCAAATGCTGCGCGACGAACTCTTCGCGGCTGAGCGCGCCATCGCCATTGCGGTCGGCTTCTTCTGAGTTCGCGATCAGCATCATGAATGGCATCGCAGGCACGGGCGGGACCGGTGGCGCGGGCGCGACGCCGGGCGTGGGCGGAACGGGCGGAATGGGCGCCAGCGGCGCGAGCTCGCCATCGAGCGAGGTCCATGTGCCGCCTTCGCCGTCTGTGCGGATGATGATGACTTCGCGCTCGCCGTCGCGGTGAATGCGGCGGATGTGACGCTCGGCGTGTTCGGCTGCTCTTTCCGCTTCGCGTTCGGCGCGCTCGGCATCGCGCTCAGCGCGTTCGGATTGGCGCTCTGCGTGCTCGGAGTCGCGCTCGACGCGTTCGATCTCGACTTCGGCGCGCTGTGTCGCGGCGTCGATCTCCGCTTCGATACGCGCTTGGGTTTCTTCATCCAGGTCGCCGGCGATGACACGCACTTCGCGGCGGTTGCCGTTGCTGAAGACATGAACGTTCTCGGAGTCGTCATCGTGAATCGCCATGCGGCGCCGATCGGCGCCGTCAAGCTTGCCATCGTCGTTGGAGTCGAGATCGGCAAAGATGCGCTCATAGGCTGACGAAGCTTCGGCGCGCGTGATCCAGCCGTCTTCGTTGGCGTCGATATTGATGTCGCCGCCGCCGTTACGGATCACGACGCGGTGGCTCGATTGAGCGCTGGCTGCCGCAACCGTCAAAGCGGCCGCGGCGATACCCAGGGCGATGGAAAGTCTCATAGCGTTCCCCTCTATTCGCCCGGGTGGCGGGCCGAATGTGGGGGCACCATGGGCGCTGCACGTTTCCCCAGTACGTCAGCGCTGAAACATTGTCGAAACAGTGCGCCCGTATCTCTGGCGCAACACGAAGCGCCGGTGGGAGCCGTTGAATGAAAACGAAATTCGCTATTCTGGCGCTTTCCACCGTGCTGCTGACCGGTCCCGCCTTGGCGCAGCGAGAGGGGCCGCCACGGCCACAATTGCCGCCGCTCGCGCTCAATGGGCAGATGACGGACGCTCAAATCGGGGCCGCGCTAGACCCTTGGCTCGCCGGGCTGAGCCGCGGCCATGTGTTCAACGGCGCCGTGCTGGTGGCGCGGAACGGCCGCGAGATCTATGCGGCCGCTTACGGTGATGCGTCGCTAGAGCCGCGCACGGCGCTCAACGTGGAGACACGCTTTCCGCTCGCCTCCATCACCAAACAGTTCACACAAGCCTCGGTGCTGCAGCTGATCGAAGCGGGCCGACTTTCGCCGGAAACCACAATCGGCGATGTTATCCCGGATTATCCCAACGCAATGTCGCGCAGCGCGACGGTTCAACAATTGATGGATCATCGCGGCGGCCTGGCTGACTTCCTTGGCCCCGGGTTCCGCGATGCGCCCAAAGAAACGTTCACCTCGAACCACGCCTATTTTGAGTTTGCATCGCAGCTCGCGCCGGACTTCGCACCGGGTGAACGCGAGGAATACTGCAACTCTTGCTACGTTGTGCTGGGCGAAATCATCGAACGCGTCACCGGCGCACCGTACGAAAGCTACGTCGCCGAACATGTGCTCGCGGCGGCGGGCATGACCAGCTCGGGTTATTTCCGCCACGACCAAGCGCCGGAGAACACCGCCCGTTTCATCGGCCATCCGATGGGGCCTGGCACGGAAGCGCGTGACGTCGCGCGCTGGCACGGCGTCAGCGCCAGCGCCGCCGGCAACAGTTACGCAACGATCCGGGACGTGCTGGCTTACGACAATGCCTTGCGCGAAGGCCGGCTGGTGAACGCCGCGCACACGGCGCAGATGCTGCACAGCGCGCAGAGCGCTGGCCGCTCATCGGCTCGGTTTGGCTACGCTGGCGGCGCGCCCGGCGTGAACACCGTCGTGATGGGCAATGGCGAATGGACGCTCGTTGTCCTGACCAACAACGAGCCGCCCACTGCCGAAGCCATCAACGAAACCGTGTTTCCGCTGTTGGCGGGACCTCGGCCGCAATAACATGGCGCTTATGAACGAAATCGCCCAGCCGCCGCGCGTCCTCATCGTCGATGACGATTCCGCCATCCGCGAAGGATTGGTGGAGGTGTTTCAGCGCGCCGGCTTCGCCGCATCGTCCGCTGGCGATGTGCCGGGTATGGAGAAGGTGCTGAACACAAAGGGCGCGGACGTGATCGTGCTCGACGTGATGATGCCGGGTGAGGACGGCCTATCGGCTTGCAAGCGGCTCTCTGGCAAAGGCCGCCCGGCGATCATCATGCTGTCGGCGCTTGGCGATGACGCGGATCGCATCGTTGGCCTTGAGATCGGCGCCGACGATTACATGTCCAAGCCCTGCAATCCGCGCGAGTTGGTGGCGCGCGCCAAAGCCGTGCTGCGCCGTCGCGACAATGACAACGCCGCGCCGGGCGAAAGCGTTCGCTTCGCCGGATTTCGTATCGACATCGCGCGCCGCGAGCTGATCGATCCCGATGATGTGGTGATCCCGCTTTCGGCCGGCGAGTTCCGCTTGCTGCGGGCGTTCGTCGAGCGGCCGCAGCGCGTGCTCTCGCGCGAACAATTGCTCGACTACGCCTTCGACAATGACAGTGATGTGTTCGATCGCGCGGTGGACGTGCAGGTCTCGCGTCTGCGCCGCAAGCTGGAACGCCCCGGCGGCATCGAAATCATCCGCACAGTCCGGGGCGAGGGCTATCTCTTCGCGGTGAAGCCGACATCCTGATGCGCGAAACCCGTGGCCTCCCTATCGCAGCCTATCTCGGCATGCTGGTCGCCATCGCCTTGGCGGCAGCGTTCGTCGCGACTTTGGCGATCGTCATCTTCCTGCCGCCGCGGCCGCCCGATGTGATGCGCGCCGATGTCGTGGCCGACAATTTCCAGGCCGGATACGACCACATGATCGCGCTCAACCGGCCGATGAACGAACGCGGCATGGTCTGGGACGTCCGCGCCGATCCTCCGGATGAAGACGATGACTCGCCCGTCATGAGCGGCACGCGCGTTCAACTCGCGGAGGCGATCGACCTGCGTCCGGATCAAATCCGCATCCAGGCGTCGAACGTGGTGCAGAGCGATACCTTCGTATTTCGCGTGGCTGAACTCGAAGATTGGAGCGAGCAATCGCAGCAAGCGGTTGAGGACGCGCAGACCGCGGCGGAAGAGGCGCGTCGTGAGCACGAGCAAGCCATCGAACGTTTGGAGGCGGCGCGCGACCGCATCCACGATCTGGAGCAAGAGCGCGACGCGATGACGGCGCGCGAGCATGCCATCGAGATTGGCAGAGAGCGCGAACGCGAACGGGCCGAGGCGCGCGCCGAAGCCGCGGCAGAGCGCCAGGCCGCAGCGGCTGAGCGCTTGGCCATGCGGATGGAGCAGCGCATTCAGGTTGAGGGCGGGCGGGTCATCATCCGCCGCGACAACGGCGAGACGCAGACGGTCGAAATCCACGGGCCGAATGGCGAGGTGCAGAACTTCGAAGTGCCGCACGTCGAAGTCGATGCGCGCGCGCCGGTGACCCCCGCGGCGCCCGTGGCGCCCGTCGCGCCGCCGACGCCCGCGACTCACGCGCCGCCGATGGCGCGCCCGTCGCCAGTGGCGCCGCTTTCGCCGCCCAGCGCACCCGCCGCGGCGGCCCGCGCCACGCCCGCGCCCCCGATGCCGCCAATGTTCGCGCCCGCGCCTGAGGGCGCGGTGCTGATCTCGGGGTTCGAGATCGGCGCGCAGTTGCCGGACGGCCGCTGGCTGGTGATGCGCCAAGGCCGCAATTGGGCCGAACTGGGCTGGATCGCACGCGCCGCCGGCATCATCGGCGGCACGCTGTTGCTGCTTTCAATCTTGGCTGTGCTGTTCGCGCGCTATCTGACGCGCCCGATCCGCAGTTTCTCGGACGCGGTGCAGGCTGTAGGCGTCAACCCGCAAAGCGAACCGGTTGCCGAAGAGGGGCCGCAGGAATTGCGCGGCGCGGCGCGCGCGGTGAACACGATGCAGGCGCGTTTGCGGGCGCTGATCGCCGACCGCACCAAGACGCTGGCAGCCGTCGCGCACGACATGCGCACGCCGCTGATGCGTCTGCGTCTCGCGGCGGAGAATGCGCCGCCAGAGCAGCGTGAGAAAATGGCTAAGGAGATCGGCGAAGTCGAAGCGCTGGTCGCGAGCTTCATAGCGTTCGCACGTGACGACCCGGCGGAAGAAGCCCGCGTTCGGCTCGATTTGCCGGCGCTCCTACAAAGCATCGCCGACGACCACGCCGATCACAATCGCCGCGTCACGTTCGAAGGCGGCGAGCGCCTTGTCATCACTGGTCAATCGCTCGGGCTGAAGCGCTTGTTCGCCAATCTGGTCGAGAACGCTCTGAAGTATGGCGATGCGGCGCGCATCAAGCTGCACAGCGAAGACGGCGCTGTGATCGTCGATGTCGAAGACAATGGCCCCGGCATTCCGCCGGACCAGCGTGAGACGGTGTTCGAGCCGTTCGTGCGGCTTAATGAGGAGCGCACGCGCGGCGCCGGGCTGGGACTTGCGGCGGCGCGCTCTATTGCACGTGCACACGGCGGCGACATCGTTATCCTCGACGCCGAAAACGGCGCGCTGGTGCGCGTGACTTTGCCGGCCTAGCCGGCTCTTTTTCTCCCGCCAAGCGAGCGCGCAGGCGCGCCCACACGCGCCAGACGCGCGCTGATGCCCGGTCAGATTAACCAAGCCTACGGTCCGCTTGCCGGTGTGACATTCGCCGGCGGGAGGGATTCCTTATGTCGCCTAGCCGCAAGCGTTTGCTGAGCACCTCAGTGTTGCGCCCAATCATGTCGGCTCTCGTTCTCGGTGTTGTGGCGTTGAGCGCCGCGCCTGCCTTCGCGCAGGACGTCGATGAAGGAGAGACGATCGTCGTCACAGGTTCACGCATCAGATCGCCGCTTCAGCAGAACGAGCCGATCGTGAACATTGGTCAGGAAGAAATCGCGCGGACGGGCCTGTCGTCCACCGCCGACATTCTCCAGCGCGCGCCGATTTCTGGCGGCGGCCTGAACCAGCGCTTCAACTCTTCGGGCAATTTCGGCAACCCGCCAGATGGCGGCGGCGTTGGCGCCGGTTCAGCCGAAATCGATCTTCGTTATCTCGGCACGCCGCGCACGCTCGTGCTTGTCGACGGTCTGCGTTGGGTCAACGGCGCCTCGGCTTCGGGCGTGCCCGGCTCGGTCGACTTGAACACCATTCCACCCGGCATGATCGATCGCATCGAAGTGCTGCAACAAGGCGCTTCGTCGATCTACGGTTCTGACGCCATCGCCGGCGTCGTGAACATTCTCACGCGCGAAGAGCAGCACGGCCTGATCGCTTCGGCGCAGTACGGCGGCTACTACGATTACAGCGACGGCGTCACGCAAGAGTATAACGCTTCGTTCGGCGTGAATGGCCCGAACACGCACGTCATCGTTGGCGTCGGGTACGTCGATCAGGACTCCGTGCTTGCAGCCGATCGCGACGTCGCGCTCTTCCCGCAACCGGGCGCGACCTCGTGCCTGGCCGGCGGCTGCAGCTCCGGCACGCCGCTTGGGCGCTTCATCATCACCGACCCGAACACGCTGCAAGGCCTGGACGTGACGCTCGCCTCGGCGTTCCCGCCCGGCGGCTTCCCGACCTACAATCCGGCGCTCGCCAATGGCGGCCCGGATTTCGTGCCGTTCAGCAACGACCTTCGTTTCAACTTCCAGCCGTTCAACTACGTTGTGACGCCGTCCGAGCGCCTCAGCCTGTTTGGGCAGCTGGTGCAGGATTTGCCGCATGGCATGGAATTCCGTCTGCGCGCTTCGTACGTCGAGCGCCAGTCGGCCAACCAAGCCGCGCCGCTGCCGCTCTTCGTCGGCCCCGACGCCGGCAACGGCAATCTGCTCGACACCGTCGTGATCGCGGCGAACAATCCCTACAACCCGTTCGGCTTCGACCTTGGCCCCGGCACGCTGACGTTCATCGGCCGTCGCCTCGTTGAAGCGGGTCCGCGCCACTACGAGCAGGACGTCGATACGTTCAATCTCACGGCTACACTGCGCGGCGATGCTTCGCTGTTCGGCAATCCGTGGGATTGGGACTTCAACGTCGTGTGGTCCGAGAACAAGGCCGAGCAGACCTTCACCGGCAACGTGAATGCCGCCAACGTCGTTCAGGCGCTTGGCGACGTGAACGCATGCACCGGGTCTTGCGTGCCGCTGAACATCTTCGGCGGCGCAGGCACGATTACGCCGGCGATGCTGAACTACATTGGCTTCATCCAACGTGACTCCTCCGAGCAGACCTTGCTCGACTTCAGCTACAACATGACCGGCGACATCATGCGCCTGCCGGCTGGTGCGCTGAGCGCTGCGTTCGGCATCGAAAACCGTCACACCGACGGCCGCTTCGATCCCGATCCGATCGTTGCCGCTGGCCTCTCGTCCGATATCCCGGCCCAGCCGGCGAAAGGCGAGATCGAAGTTCGTGAAGCCTATGCGGAATTCCGTATTCCGCTGGTGAGCGATGCGGCGTTCGCGCGTGAACTCACGGCTTCGGTCGCGGCGCGTATCTTCGACTATTCGACCTCCGGTCAAGACTCGACCTTCCAGGCGGGCCTCAACTGGCGGCCGACCGATGATGTGCTGGTTCGCTTCAACTGGGGCGAGGGCTTCCGCGCACCGTCGATCGGCGAACTCTACGGCACCGCCTCACGCTTCGACCAAGAAGTCACCGACCCGTGCTCGAACCTTCTGGCTCAGCCCGCCAACGTGCAGACCAACTGCATCAATAGCGGCGTGCCGGCGGATGGTTCGTACACGCAGCTCAACCCGCAACTGCCGGTCATCACCAGCGGCAACCCGAGCCTGCAGCCCGAGACCAGCGAAGGCTACAATGTCGGAATCGTCTGGCAGCCGTCATTCTGGGCCAACACCGCCTGGTCTGACCGCATCTCGTTCGAGGTGAACTATTCGAACATCGAATTGGACGGCGCCATCAAAGCGCAAGACGGCCAATCGCTGCTCGATCGTTGCGCCCAAACCGGTGATGCACTCGCCTGCGGCACCATCACGCGCACCTCGACCGGCACCGTGTCGGCGATCTCCAACCCGCTGATCAATATCGGCGGCATCGAGACGCAAGCGGTCGACTTCACCGTCAACTGGACGCTGCCTGAAACCTCGTTCGGTACGTTCTCGGTGCGGTCGTCGACGAACTTCCTGCTTGAGTACAACGAACTCGTGCCAAGCTCGACGGGCATCGTCTCGATCGCCCGCGAAGGCACGGAGCGCGGCAGCCCCGACCAAGCTTATCCGGAAGTGAAGTCGACGCTGACGCTGGATTGGGACAACAACGCCCTCGGTGGCTCGATCACCGCACGCTACATCTCGCAAGTGGATGAAGCGGGCGCGGCCAACTCGCTCGACGCAGTGACCTATTGGGATCTGCAGGGCCGCTGGACCCCGGCAGTGCTCGATGATCGCGTGACCATCGCGCTCGGTATCAACAACGTCACGGACGAAGATCCGCCAGGGTGCGTCACCTGCGGTCTGAACAACTTTGACCCGACGACTTACGATCCGCCGGGACGCTTCGGCTACATCCGGTTCAGCTATCGCCAATAGGCGCGAGCCGATCTGAAACTGAAGCGGCGCCGGTGGGCCACCACCGGCGCCGTTTTCATCTAAGAACGCCGACAAATACGATTGTCTGAAAGATCACTTGAGGCATGAGGCAACCGGGCTCGGCGCCGGACGCCCGTCGCGCGCGAAGACGCGCAAGGTGCGGCGTGATGGAGGTTGAGAAATCTTGCGGCGGTGTTGCGAACGCCGTGTCGATCGAAACGATGCGCCCCGCATCGTCGATGATGATGCGAAAGACGCCGACGCCTGTCCGGCCGTCAAAAGCCCCTTGCAGGAGCGCGGCGACGCCACTGCCACCCGACCAATAGGTTTCGCACACGGCGCGGCCTTGCAGATCGGTCTGTCTGACCAATTCGCGTGGCGTGTACGTGGCGCGACCGTAGGCGCGCCAACCGGCGGCTTCCGCGTACGCAGCCTGGAATGGAGTGATCTCGCCGTTCGCCATTTGCTCGATCGCGAAAGGGTAGAGAGCGTCCATTGAGTCCGAGAGCAGGGCGTAGGCCTGATCGCGCGCCGCCGCGCGTTCGTTGGCGGCGTGCTCTGCAATCATCGCGACCGCTTGCGCTGTGCGGGCGCGTTCGCGGGCCAGAATATCCGCTGGCGCTTGGCCGCGGACGTGCGCGACCGCCTGCGCCCACGCGACGCGCGCCACTTCATACTGCTCCCGCTCCAGCGCCCATGTCCCGAGCGCCGCCGCGGCGCGGAACGCCCGATCGTCCAGGTCGGTGCGTTGGGCGGCATCGGAAAGTGCGTTGGCTAGAGACGACGCGCCTTGCTCGGGAGAGATTGCAAGTTGCGCTTGGCCGAACGCCAGGCGGGCAAGGAGCGGGTCGAGGCCGCTCGCCGATCCGGCCTCGGCAATGCGCAAAGCCAGTGTAGCAGGTTCGATGGCTTCGCCCGCACGTCCATCGTCGATGCGGACGAGCGCAAGGTTGTAGGCGAGCGTCGCGGTGTGTCCGCCATCGCCGTCTCGTTGACGAGAAGCGTCCAATGCGGCCGTTGCCGCGCTTTCGGCATCGTGAACGTCACCGCGTTCGATCGCCGCGCGATAGCGCGCGTAGTGCGTTTCGACCGAGCTGTTCGGCTGCTGCGCGAATGCAGATGTCGCAAGGAGGCAAGCGAGCGCCGAAGCTCGCATCATCGTTCTCATCATCGATTACTCGCTCCCCCTAAACCTTCCGTCGCCTTCTTCGGTGACGAGCACGACGTTCGGATTTTCCGGCGCCTGGTCTTCGAAGAGGCCAATATCGAGATCAGCTTGCGGCGTAGGTCCGCGCATGGGCGCTGCAACACGTTCGGCCAGCTCGATGCGTTCGCCAGGAGCGAGCGGCGCCGCGACGCCTGGAGCGTGCATGGGGCGCCAATATGTCAGCGAGATCGCGAACTTGCCTTCGCGCTCGACGATCTCGCCTAGGCCGCTCTTCACCATCGAGGCCCAGCGTTTCATCAGTTGCTTATGATCGGCGTAGAGCTTGGGCAGCACTTCGCTTGCCAGTTCAGCCGGCGCTCCGAGCAATTTGCGTGCTTCTTCCGGCGTGCGGGCGTGGCCGAGCGGTTTCTTCGCGGCGCTTGCGCCGGTGCGCGCGACAGGCGCCGGCGGAGCAGGGCGCCAATAGCGCATCGTCACGCGCCAACCGTCGCGCCAAATGAGTTCGTAGAGCCCCGTACCGTAGAGATCCGGCACCGCTTGCTCGGCGGCCTCGGGGGTTTCGAAAAGGTCGGGCAGTTCCTCCACGGCAAGGAATACCGGACCACCCGCCAGGCTGGTGGCCTCGTCTTCCGTCCGCACGCGCGGCGCATCCGGCAGACGCGCCGCGGCGAGGTTCGCCGCTAGGGGGAAAATGCTCATTTCGCGCCGATGCCGGCCTTCTCCACGGACGTTCCCGGACGTCGCCTTGTCATCGGGGATCGCCAAGCTAACGTTTCTTTGTCCTAGAGTTTAGGTGGGGAGTTCAAGCGATGTCGCAACGCCGGTGGAGCCTGGCAGCCCTCGCGCTTGCGCCAATGCTGGCGCTGGGCGCGTGTGACCAGCTCAGCGACGTTTGGAACCGAATGACCGGCCAGGCGCACGTCGAAGGCTCTGGTCCCGCGCCTTTGGATGATGTTCCCCTCGCCGCGCGTGCGCTCTCCGGCGCAGT
>JADLHI010000469.1 GCA_020848895.1 Hyphomonadaceae bacterium | reverse complement strand
TCGAACGTCGCGAACGGTGTTTCCGGAAGAGGCGCATGGAGCGCCGGCGCCTCACCGGCGGCTTTCGTTGACGTGGGCGCGCTGTTCATCGGACCGCCGGCATCTTGCCGGCCGGTCTCTAGCTGCCTGCTGGAAGCCGGCGGTCCACTCGGAACGCCGTCCCGCAACATCCGCGCCGCATCTTCCGGCGGCGGCAAGCTCTGCGCCGCGCACAGGCGCACCATCGCCATTTCGACCGCCGCGATCGGATCGGGCGCCTTGCCGGCTTCTTCGAGCGCCTTCAGCAGCATTTGCCAAAGCCGCGAGAGCTGAGCAGGCGAGAGGCTCGCCGCCACGCCGCGCACCCGCGCCACCCAGTCGGCGCCGCCGATGATCCGCGCTTCGGCGCCCAGCGCCTGCGCCCGCGCCGCTTCGTGGCCGATGTCCAAGAGATCGCGCAGGATCAAAGTCGGATCGGCGCCGCTATCGTATTGCGAGCGCGCCTCGTTGATCGCCGTCTTGGTATCGCCCTTCGAGATTGCTTCAAACAGATCGAGCACGCGCCCACGGTCGGCGAGACCGAGCATCTCGCGCACATCAGACGCGCTGACGCTCTCGCCCGGCTTCTGCACCAAAGCCTGATCCAGCAGCGAGAGGCCATCGCGCGCCGAGCCTTCAGCCGCGCGGGCAATTAGCGCCAGGCCATCGGCGTCAACTTTCACGCCTTCCTTGGCGCAGATATTCTCCAGATGCGCCGCCAGCCGCTCGCTATCGATGCGCTTCAAATCGAAGCGTTGGCAGCGCGAGAGCACCGTTACAGGCACTTTGCGGATTTCCGTCGTCGCAAACATGAACTTCACGTGCGGCGGCGGCTCTTCCAGCGTCTTCAGCAAGCCGTTGAAGGCCTGTGTCGACAGCATGTGCACTTCGTCGATGATGTCGATTTTGTAGCGCGCCATCACCGGCGCGTAGCGAACGCTGTCCAGGATTTCGCGAATGTCGTTGATGCCGGTGCGCGAAGCGGCATCCATCTCGAACACATCCGGATGGCGGCTCTCCATGATTGCCTGGCAGTGCTCGCCCGGCGGATCGAGTTCGATCGATGGATGGTCGATGTCGCCGCGCTTGTAGTTGAGCGCACGAGCAAGGAGGCGGGCGGTCGTCGTTTTGCCGACGCCGCGGACGCCGGTCAGCATGGTGGCGTGCGGGATGCGCCCCAGCGCGAACGAATTGGCGATGGTGCGCACCATCGCTTCCTGGCCGATCAGGTCCTCAAACGTCTTCGGACGGTATTTTCGGGCCAAAACGACGTAGCCGGGGCCGGTCGTATCGTCACCGAAAAGGCCCAGAGAACCTGGGGGAGGGTTGGATTCGCTCACGCCCTGAAACCTAAGGATTTTGCCAGGAATTGCGACTCCCGCCGGTTCCCACGTTCGCGCCTCGTTTACCGGGCGCCGATTACCCTCTGAATCTGTACGGTTTCGTGTGCGAAACGAACCGGGAGGGGCAATGACGTCACCGGAAACCTCGCGCCGCATCTGGACCATGACGATCCGCCGCTTCGCGGAGGTGGCTTGGTCGCACCACGGGCCGCTGCGCTACGTCTCAGTCACGCTCACGCCCATTCTCGTCGCGCTGCTCGTGCCCGGCTATTGGTGGGCGCTGTGCTCGCTCGGCGCGGTTATCGGCGTTATTATCGACATCCGCACTCAAGCCGCCTTCGCGCGGCTCTCAAAAGATCTGGACCATATCGACGAGGCGGCGCTGAGGAACGCGCTCGGCAAGTACATCGCCGCCTTGGCCACCGTTACCGCCGCCTACGTTCTGCCATACGCAGCGCTCGCATTCGCGCCGCAACCTGCGCCTGTGATCGGTCTGCTGTTCGGCGCGGGCGGCGCGCTCATTTGCGCAACGCTACACGTGATGACGCGCACCATGATCTTCTACACCATTCCCTCGATCGTGCTGGCGATGGTGTTGAACGCCGTGGCGCTGTCCGAGGGCGGCGCGAACGCCATCGTGCTTGGGGCAATGGCCGCGCTTTTCAGCGCCAACGCCATCATCGCCGCGCGCTCAGGCGCCAAGAGCTTTGGTGAGCTGATCAAGGCGCGTCTCCACGCGGAGGAGGCGGCTGAGGATCTGGAGCGGCGCGTGAACGAACGTACCGCCCAACTCGAAGTCGCCAGCAAACGCGCGCAAGCCGCGAACAAAGCCAAGTCCATGTTCCTCGCGAACATGAGTCACGAATTGCGTACGCCGCTCAACGCCGTCATCGGCTATTCCGAAATTATTGAGGAAGACCTCGAAAGCGGCGACACCAGCGCCAGCGCCGCCGATCTCGCCAAGATTCGCGGCTCGGCCACGCACCTACTGACTCTGATCAGCGAAATCCTCGACCTGTCGCGCATCGAGTCCGGCAGGCTCGAACTCAAGCCCAGATCATTCGACCTGCCGTCGCTGTTGCGCGCGTCGCTCGATACCGTGAAGCCCACGGCCGCAAAGCAGCGTACAACCTGTCAGGTCAATCTCGCGCCGACGGTCGGCCTCATGGTCTCCGACGAAACCCGTGTTCGCCAATGTGTGCTGAACCTGCTCTCAAACGCCGCCAAGTTCACTCATAACGGCGTCATCGCGCTCGACATGCGCGAGTGCCGCATCGGCGCCGCGCGCGGCGTGGCGATTTCCGTGCAAGACACCGGCCCCGGCATCAGCGCTGAAAATCAGGCGCGCCTCTTTCGACCATTCTCACAGATCGACAGCACCAAGACGCGCGCGCATGACGGCGCGGGCCTGGGCCTCGTCATCACCCGGCGCCTCGCGCGCGCGATGGGCGGCGACGTTCAAGTCTCGAGCAAGCTCGGCGAAGGCTCAACCTTCACGCTCTATCTGCCGCTCGACATAACAAGCGCCACGCCCGTGCAAGCAGCCTGATCGCCGGTCACAGGGGGGACCAGGGAGCCGTGGGGGCAAGTGCAGACAGGACGACGACCCGTACGCAACCCGTTACGGCTGCTTCCTTCCGGACCTGACCGGGTTGGCGGGGCGGCCGTCCGCCGCCTGCCTGCGCGGCTCATATCGCCCCTGAGCCGCCGGTAAGCAACCGGGAACGGGTGCGGCGGAAGCGCGTTTACCTCGTCCAACCACGACAAGAGGCCGCCCGGACGGGGCGGAAACCGCGATGCTGCGTACCCTGGCGTTTGCCCTAGCGATTGGTTTGCCCGGCTTGGCCGTGGCGGAGCAATTCCCGCAATCGGCCCAAGGTGTTGAAGTGCGCGGCGACGACGGCAGCATCATTGGCCGCGTCTCATCGGTGGAGCGCAACGCCGAAGGCGAGATCGTCGCCGTGGAAATTCCGGGGCTTGAGCCGGGTGATGCGCCTGCCGCGTCGCGCGACCTCATCGCCGCAGATCAACCCAACATAGTGATCCGTGTCCGTGAAAGCCGCGACCGCCGCGACTTCAACGGCGCTAGCGAGCGGCGCGTCCTGCGCTGACGCCCACCAGCGGCAAGCCCGCCAGCACAAAGCCCAATCCAAATAGCACCCCAGCCGCCGGCATCCCAAACGGCGCCAGCGGTTGGATCGTGCCCAACAATCCCACCGCGACGACGCTCGCAAACCAAGCCAACGCCGGCCACACAGGCTTCTCGCCCGCACGCACCCAGGCCATGCTGAGGCCTACAAGCGCAATCGCCAGCGCCGCGGCGCCTTGTTCATACGTGCTGAAGCCAAAGGGATCGGCGTCCGGCCCGCCAATGAACGAGAGCGCCGCAACGGCCACGCCAAAGCTCGTCAGCCCAAGGAATCCCAGCCGCTCCGCTCGCTGCAGATAGATGCCGATGATCCCCATCAGCAGCAGGATATCGATCCCGGTGTAGAGCCACTGCAGCGCTGTTTCGTCTTCGATCAGGGGAAACGACGAGGCGATGCGCAACAACCCGCCAACAATGGCTGCAACGCCTGAGAGACGATAAAGGGTGGGGTAATTCATCGATCCGCTCTAGCTGCCGCGGAGGCGCCGATCTAGAGGGTGCGGCGCTGACTAGGCTGCGGAATCGAACTGGTCGAGATCAGCGCGCAGCCTCAGTTTCGCGCTCGTGCCGCGGTTGAGCGCGGACCCGATCGCGATATCGCCACCCAGCAAACGCACGATCTGTTGTGTGATCGTGAGGCCCAAGCCGGTGCCGCCATATTTGCGCGTTACCGATCCATCGCCTTGCTCGAACGGCTTGAGCACGCGCGCCAATTGTTCGGGCGACATGCCGATGCCCGTATCGAGCACTTCGATCGTCACGAACGCGCCTTGCGGCTGTTGTTCACGCCAAACGCGCACCGTTACCTGTCCGTCGGTCGTGAACTTAACCGCATTGGACAAGAGGTTGCGAAGACATTGGCTGAGCCGGTAGGGGTCGGATCGCATCGCAAAGTCGCCGTCAGCGATTTCAACGCTCAGCTCGGTTCCGTTTTCGCTTGCCTCTGGCTGCACATCGGCGATCGCATCGAACACGATCTCGCCAATGCGAAAGTCCTCGATTTCGATGTTGAGTTTCCCGGACTCGATCTTGGAGAGATCGAGCACTTCGTTGATGAGATGGAGCAGGCCGCGCGCCGAGCGCAAGATGTTCTCATGATCGCCGAGCTGATCGTTGCGGCCGCTGGCGACGGCGTCTTCCAGCAGCATTTCAGTGTAGCCGATAATAGCGTTGAGCGGCGTGCGCAGTTCATGGCTCATGTTCGCGATGAATTGCGACTTCGCCACGTTCGCCGCTTCCGCCACGCGCTTGGCCGTCTCCAGGCTGGCTGAGCGCTCCTTGATCGCGAGCATTTCAGACAGCTCGTCCGCCATGGCGTCGTTCGCCCGATCAGCGCGAATGCGGTTTGCTTCGTTCTCGCGGTAGGCTTCACTCACCAGCTTGAACAGCCGCTCATAGCAAACGCCATCGCCGTTTGGATCGCGCGCTTGTTTGAGCTGGCGCTGCAGCAGGCGGTGCATGGCGACTACGCGGCCTCTTGGATCGTCACGACCGTCATTGTCTGATTGTGCAGGCCGCACTTTTCGTCGCTCGATGAGGTTGAAATCTCTCCGTGCGAATAGAACCCCGCTTGCAGCAGGCCGGAGAAAAATTGACTTGAAACGGCTTCGACCTCATCCGCCGTTTCCTGGCCCATGACCACGCGTCGGCCGACGCAGCTGATCAGCAGCGCCAGTCCGCCGTCGGTCTGCACCGATTTACCCGCCGCCTGCTCAGCCGCGACGCGCGCGCCTTCCGTCAGATGGTCGAGCGCGCCGCGCATGAGCCGGGCGCTCCAGCCTTCGGGGATGGGAGAGGCGAAGGTCATCGAGCGTCTTTCGCGATCGACGTCCAGAACGGTTCGCACGACCTGTTCGCTGGCGTTGTCGGGATTTTCAATGAGCAACGGAAAACGCAAGGCCGCCGCCGGCAATTCGGCGGCGTCTGGGCCGAGATAGCGCTCGTAGAGATCGAGCGCCGGCTTGCCGTCGAGTTCGAAGAGTTCAAGGCCCGCGGCCTTGGTGATGCGCCGTGGCGGTCCAAAAACATCCCAGCCGTGCGCGCACCCCTGGTTGATCACCATGGCGGCCCCATAGAAGCCAAGCGCGGCGACAAATCGCTCGCGCGGCGCGCAGTCAGCGCCGACGATTGTGCGCTCAAAAGCTGAGCCGTCCGAGGCAAGGCCGCCTGCGATCGCGACGCCGCGCGGCAAATTTGCCCGCATGCCTTCGAGTAGGGCGATGCCGTCCACATTGAGACTGTCGCAAAACAAGACGACGCCCGCCAGATCGGCGCCATTCAGATCCTGCGCGAGCTTGGCGCCCGCATCGTAAGAGCTTTCCCGCGAGATGTCCGAATGCGCCAGCTTGACGGCGCCCCGATCGAGTGAGCACGCCAGTGCGAACGCAGCGTCATCACAAAGGTCCACGCCGCAGATCGCGGTGCCGGTTGTGCAGCCAACAATGCGCGCGTCCGGATGCGCCTTCCGCAGCGCGCCCTGAAAGCGATCCTCGCCGATGATCTCGTTCGGCCCGAAATAGAGAACGAAATCCGCGTTTGCGTGCGGTTCACAATCAAAAGCGCCGGCGTCGGCGCGCCAGCGCATGAGGACGGTTTGCATTGTGGCAAGTCTCGGTTGAAGAGCGCCGAGGCTCCCACAACCGCATGAAGAGTAGGTTAGTATTGCCTTGCCTGCTCACTTCTGTCGCACATGCCGCACGGACTGGCGGCTCGTTGCGAGGCCTTTCCACGAGATTAACGAGCGCTTCCCGGTGAGCGCCGGAGATGGGTCGGACGCCGCCGAAATTTCCGCATACCCTTGAGTCAAATCCCCCAGTCCGTAGTCCCGATGGGGCCTTTGCTTGACGGGCCGGCCGCGTCTTCATACCTCAGGAGGCATGGCACTGCGTCCCATCCTCATTGCGCCCGATCCGCGTCTTAAAGAGAAATCCAAGCCCGTCGAAGGTCCGGTCACGGACGAGCATCGCCGGCTTATGGATGACATGCTGGAGACGATGTACGAGGCTCCTGGCATCGGCCTGGCCGCCATCCAGATCGGCGAACCGCTCCGCATCATCGTCATGGATATTTCGCGCGACGATGAGCCGAAAGCGCCGCGTTATTTCGTGAACCCGGAAATCCTGTGGCGGTCCGAAGAGTTGTTTGCTTACGAAGAGGGATGTCTCTCGGTTCCGGAAATCTATGACGACGTCGAGCGCCCCGCGCGCGTGAAGCTCCGTTATCTGGATTACAACGGCAAACAGGTCGAAGACGATTGCGACGGCCTCTATGCGGTCTGCATCCAGCACGAGATGGATCATCTCGAAGGCGTATTGTTCATCGACCACCTGTCCCGGCTGAAAAAGGAAAAGGCGCTGTCGAAGCTCAAGAAGGCTAAGAAGCTGGCTGAAGAGAACAAGGAACACCGTCTCTAAAAGCGCGGTTTTTCGTCTCGCGGGCCTTTCGCCAGCGCCCAAAAACTCTATTCTCCGCCCCGATTTGACGGCGCGCTCCTCGCGCCTGTGTTTCGGGGGGTCTCCATGACTGAAGCGTTTCGCGGTTATGTCTGCACATCGGCGGCGATCGACGCGGCCATCGCCGATCGTTCGATGCTGTCGCATCCGTTCTATCAAGCCTGGGAAGAGGGCGCGCTGACGAAGGGCGCGCTGCGTGCCTACGCGCGCCAATACTTCCATCACGTGGAAGCCTTCCCGCGCGCCGTCAGCGCCGTGCACGCCAATTGCCCGAGCGCGCAGGGGCGCCGTTTGCTGGCCGAAAACCTCGCCGAGGAAGAAGGCGTCGCCGAAGGCAAGGACGATCACGCAAAGCTCTGGCTGGATTTCGCCGCCGGCATGGGCGCGGACGAAGCCGAAGTGCGCGCCGTGTCGCTGAACCCGGAGACGCAGGTCCTGATCGACGCCTTCCGCAATCTCTCGCGCAAATCGTACGCCTCTGGCCTTGGCGCGCTCTACGCCTACGAGAGCCAATTGCCGGCGATCGCGAAGACGAAGATCGAAGGCCTGGTCGAGCGCTACGATGTCAGCGAGGAAGCGCCGCTGAAATTCTTCCAGGTTCACGAATACGCCGACGTCGAGCACGCCGACGTGTGCCGCGAACTGCTGGATGCGCTGCCGGGAGCCGATCGCGCCGAAGCTCACGCCGCTGCCTGCGAACTTGCGGAAGCCCTCCGCACGTTCCTTTCCGGCATGCAGCGCGAAACTGGCATGGCTTGCTGATTATCCTCCCCCGGCGAGCGGGGGAGGTGGCGAGCGCAAGCGAGCCGGAGGGGGTAAGTCCACCAGCCGTTGCGCGCCCTCAGTCAGCGTCGTTGACAGCTCCCCCGCCCCGCGCCTTGGGATGACGATAGCGGGGAATGTAGGCATACGAAGCTGATGACGCTTCGCCTCGCCTTCATGGGGTCGCCCGCTTTCGCGCTGCCGACTTTGGCCGCGCTGATCGCGGCCGGCCACGACATTGCCTGCGTCTATTCACAGCCGCCGCGTCCCGCCGGTCGCGGCAAGCAAGATCGGCCGACGCCCGTCCATGCCTTCGCCGCCGAACGTGGCATCGAAGTGCGCACGCCAAGAAGTCTGAAAAAGGCGCCTGAGCAAGAAGCCTTCGCCGCGCTCGATCTCGATGTCGCCATCGTCGTCGCCTATGGCCTCATCCTCCCCAAGGCGATCCTGGACGCGCCCGCGCGCGGCGCGCTCAATCTGCACGGCTCATTGCTGCCGCGCTGGCGCG
>JADLHI010000468.1 GCA_020848895.1 Hyphomonadaceae bacterium | reverse complement strand
TGCGGAACCAGTTCACGAAGAAAATCTTCGGCAGCTGCGCGCCTTGGCGCTCACCGACCTTCAGCCAATGCGCGAAGTAATCGCCCATGTTGTAGCCGCAGAAGGGCAGCATCGCGAACGGATCGTACCGTAGCTCGCCAACCTTGTTCTCCGCGGCGGCGGTGCCTTCCGAGGCGACGTTGGAGGCGAGAAATACGCCGTGGGCCCAGTCGAACGCTTCCGTCACCAGCGGCACC
Organism: Hyphomonadaceae bacterium; assembly: GCA_020848895.1. Lineage (GTDB taxonomy): Bacteria > Pseudomonadota > Alphaproteobacteria > Caulobacterales > Aquidulcibacteraceae > Vitreimonas. The sequence goes on along the minus strand of JADLHI010000468.1, from coordinate 2,540 downwards.
GCCGACGCGCGGCGGCCGCCAAACAGAATGGCGTCGATCGGCACGCCAGCCGGATCTTCCCACTCGGCGGCAATCACCGGGCACTGGCCCGCCGGCACAGCGAAGCGTGAGTTCGGGTGCGCGGCCGGGAATTTCGAATCCGGCAGCCACGGATTGCCTTGCCAGTCGATGAGACCAGCAGGCGGTTCTTTCGTCAGACCTTCCCACCAGACGTCGCCGTCCTTGGTGAGTGCGACGTTGGTGAACACCGTATTGGAGTGCAGCGTATCGAGCGCCGACTTGTTGGTCTTCGAACCCGTGCCGGGCGCGACGCCGAAGAAGCCAGCTTCCGGGTTGATCGCATAGAGCCGACCATCGTCGCCAAAACGCATCCAGCAGATATCGTCGCCGATCGTCTCGGCCTTCCAGCCCGGGATCGTCGGCTGCAGCATGGCGAGGTTGGTCTTGCCGCACGCGGACGGAAACGCCGCCGCGACATACTTCACGTCGCCCTTCGGGTTCGTCAGCTTCAAGATGAGCATGTGCTCGGCGAGCCAACCCTCATCGCGCGCCATCACCGAAGCGATGCGCAGCGCAAAGCACTTTTTGCCGAGCAGCGCGTTGCCGCCATAGCCCGACCCGTAGCTCCAGATTTCCCGGGTTTCCGGGAAGTGCACGATCCACTTCTCTTCGTTGCACGGCCAGGCGACGTCCTTTTGGCCCGGCTTCAGCGGCGCGCCGAGCGTGTGAACTGCGGGCACAAAGAACCCGTCTTCGCCAATTTCATCGAGCGCGCCTTTGCCCATGCGCGTCATGATGCGCATCGAAGCGGCGACGTAACCGGAATCCGTGATCTCGACGCCGAGCTGCGAAATTTTCGAGCCCAGCGGCCCCATGCAGAACGGCACCACGTACATGGTGCGCCCGCGCATGCAGCCATCAAACAGCGAACCCAGCTTTTCGCGCATCTCAGCCGGGGCCATCCAATTGTTGGTCGGGCCAGCGTCGGCTTTGTCTTCCGGGCAGATGTAGGTTTGCTTCTCGACGCGCGCGACGTCCTTGGGATCGGACGCGGCGTAGAATGAGTTTGGTCGGGCTTCCGGATTGAGCTGCTTCAGCGTGCCGGCCGCGACGAGTTCGCCGGTCAGGCGCTTCCACTCCGCTTCCGAACCATCGCACCAATAGACGCGGTCGGGCTTGGCCAGCGCCGCGATCTCTTCGACCCAAGCGATCAGTCTCTTATGCTTTGTCGGGGCGGGGTAGAGGCCGGCGATTTCTGTAGTCACGGAATCCCTCCAGGCGCCGCTTTTGCCGCGGCGCTCCAGTAGCGTTTCATCCCAAAGTCGTGGGTGGGGTCTTTAAGTCAAACGTGTTCGCGGGGCCACTGTGACGTACCTACTCACAAGGGAATGACACCGGTAGCAATGCCGTTTGACGGACAGCTTTGCGCAGTTGGCGGTTCTCAAAGATGCAGCTCCGCCGGACGCGCGGGAATTAACCCTGCGTCGCCGCCCAATCCGCTAGCACCCGATCCAACACCGAGAGTGGAACCGCGCCGTTCGCCAGCATCGTATCGTGGAAGCGCTTGAGGTCGAAGCGCGCGCCCAGCGTGGCTGTAGTCTGTTGCCGGATGCGATTAATCGCCTGGCGTCCGATCATGTAGGCGCACGCTTGTCCTGGCTGCACGCAATAACGCTCGATCTCTGTCGTCACCGAAGATTCCAGATCGCCGGTCGCTTGCATCATCGATTGGATGGCTTGCTCGCGCGTCCAGCGTTTCGCATGCAAACCGGTATCGCACACTAGGCGCGACGCGCGGAACGTCGCTGACTGCAGATAGCCCAGACGGCCAAGGCGGTTGTTCTGATAAGCGCCCAGTTCATCTGCGAGTTGCTCGGCATACAAGCCCCAGCCTTCGCTGAACGCGCTGAAGCCAAGCATCGCACTACGAATGAAGGGGATCGACCCCGATTCTTGCTGGATCGAAATCTGCCAGTGATGGCCTGGCACGCCTTCGTGATAGTTCAGCGTCGGCAGCGTGAACTTCGGCCACTCGGCCGTGTCGCGCAGATTGATGAAATACGCGCCTGGCCGCGAACCATCGAGCGCCGCGCGTTGGTAGTACCCGCCCGGCGCGCCAGCTTCCGTGAACGGCGGCACGCGGCGAATCTCAAGCTGCGCCCGCGCCAACGTGTTGAACGCCCGCGGCATCATCGCGACGATCTCGCGCGTCTGCGCGTTCAGGTCGGCGAGGATCTGCTCGCGCCCCGCGTCCGTGTTCGGATAGAGCTGATCTGGCCGGCGTGAAATTTCCTGCACCCGCTCGGCCACGCTGCCGCGCGTCAGGCCTTCCGCACGCAGAATCGCATCCATCTCGCCGTTCAGCTGCGCTATGAGTTCCACGCCGACATTGTGAATCTCGTCTGGCGACATCGTCGTGGTCGTGCGCGAAACCAGCGCTGCCGAATACATTTCCGCTCCACGCGGCAAGCGCCAAATTCCCGCGTCGTGCGTTGCGCGCGGGCGAATCCGTTGCAGTGCTTCGATCTGCCTCCGTACCG
>JADLHI010000467.1 GCA_020848895.1 Hyphomonadaceae bacterium | reverse complement strand
TCAGGTGCTCGCTGCGGATCTGCTCGATCGGGATGATCGTGAAGAAGAGCCCGCTTACGACCCAAAAGACGATTTGCACTCCGACGAGGAGCGCGAGCCATTTATGTACAAACGACGCCAAACGCGCGAGATTCACGATGTCCCTCCCCCAAGGTTTTTGTAGTTCTATGTTGCCGCGAGTCTGGCCGTGCGGCGCACCTGATTACTGCCCTGGCGGATGCTCCATGTTGGGCATGTCCGACATGTCGTGATCAGGCGTAGTTTGCGCGGGCGCGGGGGCAGGTGCAGGCGCGGGCTCAGCGCGGGGCCGCCGTGGCGCCGGCGTGCTCGGCGCCGGCGTTGCCGCCGGTTCGGTCGCCGGCGCCGTCTCCGCGGTTTGCGGCGCGGCGGCCGCGGGCCCTTCGGTAGCCACAGTGTCAGCTGGCGAGGGTGTGTCTTGATTGGCTGCTGGCTGGCATGCCGCCAGCGCGGTGGCGGCGAGAGCAACGATTGCGAATCTTCTCATCTTTGATTTCCTTTTGGATATGTCAAAACCAGGCGCGGATGCCCAAGACCAAACGGGTGTCTTCCGCGTCTTCGCCCCTTGCTTCAACGTAATCGCGGGTATCCCCGAAGCTGCTTGACCACTCGATCCCGACATAAGGCGCGAATTCGCGCCGGATTTCGTAGCGCAAGCGCACGCCCAACTCTGCGTTGGTTAGGCCAGAACCCGTGGCAAGTTCAGGAACATCCTCGGCCGAAAAGTCGACCTCGGCGCGCGGCTGCAGGATCAGGCGCTGCGTCAAACGCAGATCGTATTCGGCTTCGGCGCGTGCGCTGAACTCGCCTTCATTCGACAAGAACGCGGCGACATCGACCTCGAACCAATAAGGCGCAAGACCTTGCACCCCGACGACAAGATCGGTGCGGTCAGCGTCGGGCGTATAACGCTGGCGAACGCCCGCTTGAAAGTCAAAGTAGGGCGTGAACGCGCGACTGTAGAGTGCTTCGATCTCGCCGCTTTCCAGTTCGCCGTTGATTGCGCCTTCGCCTTCGCTCTTCCACCAGAAGCGGTTGATGTCGCCGCCATACCAGCCTTGTGCGTCCCAGACATAGCCATCCGCGCCGTCGCCGAAAGTGGCCTCAAGACGATCGAGAATGACCACGTTTGTGCGGATGTTGCCATTCTCGACGAGCAATTGCTCGCGCGCGGCGGCCATTTGCTGAGCATCGAAGTAAAGGTCGGCCGCGTGCGCGGGGCCGGCGCCCGCAGCAGCCGGAGGAGGCGGTTCGGGTGGGCGGCCCGCATTGTCGGCGCTGGTCTCGACATTGGGCATCATCGTCATGCCTGACATGTCGTGACCGGCCTCGCTTGGCGGCGTTTGCGGCCAGGCCATCTCCGGCATCGTCGACATGTCGTGGCCGGCGTGTGGATCAGGCGTCGCAGGCGGCGTGGTCATACCAGGCATGTCATGGGCCGGCGCCTGCGGATCGGGTTGTGTGGCCTGCGGCGCTGGCATCGTATGCCCTGCATGCGGATCGGCAGTTTGGGCCGGTTGCGACGTCGTAGGAGGCGTCCGTTGGTGGGCGGAATGATCGCTTGTTTGCGCAAGTGCGGGGCTTGCGACCGCGAGCACGAGCGGGGTGAGGGTGGCGGCGAAAAATCTCACGAGACGTCTCCGTCAAGCGGACGGATGGTCACGACGTTGAACATGCCTGCGTGCATGTGCAGCAAGAGGTGGCAATGGAACGCCCAATCGCCGGGATTATCAGCGGTGAGATCGAAGGTTACCTTGCCACCCGGCGCGACATTGACCGTGTGCTTCAAGGGCTGATGACCGTCATGGCCGTTGACCAGTTCAAAGAAGTGGCCGTGGAGGTGAATGGGATGCGACATCATCGTGTCGTTGACCAGCGTCACGCGCACGCGCTCGTTGCGCTCAAACCGGATCGGCTCGACCAATTCGCTGAAGCGGCGCCCGTCAAACCCCCACATGAAGCGTTCCATATTGCCAGTCAGATGGATTTCCATCGTGCGTGACGGCGCGCGTCTGTCGCGATTGGGGCTCAACGCGATAAGATCGGTGTAGACCAGCACGCGATGGTCGACGTTCTCAAGACCGAGCGGGCGTTCGCCCAAGCGATTTTGCGGCATCGGCGAAATGGTTTGGACGCCAACGCCTGTCGCCATGTCCGGCGGCGCATTCTCCGGATCGCGCATGTTCATGGCGCCCATGTCCATGCTGTGATCGGACGCGCCCGTGCCGCCTGACATGTCCATACCGGGCATATTGCTCATGTCCATGGCCGAATGGTCCATGCCTTCCATGCCGGGCATGTTGCTCATGTCCATGCCGGAATGGTCCATGCCTCCCGTGGCGCCCGACATGTCATGGCCCATGGCGCCCATATCCATACCCATGTCGCGCATGGTGAGATTGGGGACTTCGCGGAGCGGTGGAATTTCGCCGCTCATGCCGAGCCTCGGCGCGAGCGTTGCGCGCCCCATGCCCGAACGGTCCATGGCTTCAGACACGATTGTATAAGCGCGGTCCTCGCGCGGGGTGACGATCACATCGAAGGTTTCGGCGACCGAAATCTGGAATTCGTCGACTTCGACGGGACGCACATTCTCACCGTCGGCCTGTACCACCGTCATCGCCAAGCCCGGGATGCGGACATTGAAGATCGACATCGCCGAGGCGTTGATGATGCGCAAACGCACGCGTTCGCCCGGACGGAAAATGCCGGTCCAGTTTTCTTCGGGGCCGTGGCCGTTGATGAGATAGGTGTAGGTTGAGCCGCTGACGTCGAGCACGTCGCGCGGGTCCATGCGCATTTCAGCCCACATGCGCCGGTCGGCGGCGCTCATACGGTCTTCACCTGAAAGAAGGCCAGCCACCGTCGTGCGCTGATAGTTGAAATAGCCAGGGCTTTGCTTCAATCGCGCCAGGATTTGGTGCGGGTGCATGAAGCTCCAGTCCGACAATACGAGTACGTGCTCGCGGTCGTATTCGACGGGATCGCGCGCGGCAGGATCGATAATGATCGGCCCGTAGTGACCCAGCGCTTCCTGGAGCCCGGAATGGCTATGATACCAAAACGTCCCGGCCTGAATGATCGGGAACTCATAGACGAAGGTTTCGCGAGGACGGATGCCCGGAAAGCTGATGCCCGGCACCCCGTCCATCTGGAAGGGAAGCAGGACGCCGTGCCAATGGATCGAGGTGTCTTCATCGAGTGTGTTGGTGACGGCCAGGCGAACGTTCTGGCCTTCTCTTAGCCGCAATAGCGGCGCCGGCAGCGTGCCGTTGATGGTCACGGCGTGTCCGGTTCTGCCGCCTACCGTAAAAGGTGAGCGGCCGATGCTCAGCGCCACATCGGGGCCGGCCAAGGTGGTCATGGCGGGCGCGATGCCGGGCGAGCCCGTCTGCGCCCAAGCAGGCAGCATGCTCTCAAACGCCAGCCAGCCTGCTCCTGCGCCCGCAGCCTTCAGTAGCCATCGACGGTCGAGGGTCTTGCGCACCACGTTGCTCCACTCTGAGAAAAACCCGACAGTATCTTAGAATACGCGCGCGTCCGCGCGATCCCTCAGGCCTTACGCCTGAGATTGGCGCCAAGATGCGGGAAATCAGCAACCGGCGCGTAAACGCAAATAGATGCAGCACTGAAAAAGGGGAGGCGTGGATGCCGAAGAAACTGGTCGTCGTCTTTGTCGCAGCCTGGGCCATGGCGGGCGCGGTGGCAGCCCAACCCAGCGCCGACGAGGCGGCCGTGGAAGCGGTCCTCTCAGGTTACCGGCAAACGGTTGAGGCTCGCGACGGCGAGGCGGCCGCACGCTACTTCTGGCCAGACTCGCAAGTCTTCGAGCAAGGCGGCGTCGAGGGCGATTTCGCCACCTACCTCGCTCACCACTTGGGGCCCGAATTGCGCGACATCGCCAGCTTTGATTTTGACGACCTTGAGACCGACGTCGAAGTGGTGGGGGATATGGCTTACGCCAGCGAAGTTTACACCTACGAGATCACGTTCCCTGAAGCTGCAGCCCGTGCGCCGATTTCACGCCGCGGCGTCGCGACTAGCGTGTTGGAGCGTCGCAGCGGCGCGTGGCGTATCGTCGTTTATCATTCCTCCGCGCGTGCTCCGCGGCCACCCGCAAACTAGCGGTTCATGAACTGCGGGCAGGTTTGACCGGGTTTCACCCGGCTCTTGCGGCTGCGCCTATGGCTGCGCGCTCGCGCGCAACCCTGACGCGATCGAAATTGCGGTTGGCGTGGCGACGCCGTTCGCCTTGCCTAGACGATCTGGCGTCTTGAAGCGCTTTGTCGCTCGCACGGCAGTTGCCGGACGCGTTACCGGGCGGTCATTAGCCGTAGCGGCGTTGGTTTGCTTAGACTTCCTTCGTGGCTCGCCAAATCGAGATCAGGCCGGTCGCCGTAGGTACGCGCTTTACTATCTTAATGCGTTGAAAGCCGCAGGTCTGCAACAAATGGGGGACCGCGCCGCGGCGATTGTGCTCAGTCGGCTCGAAGCCGTCGGTGATCTGGACCAGCAAGAAGGCCGTTCGCATCAACGGCGTCGGTTGTTCGCCGTAATCGGCAAGCACGAGCCGCCCGCCGGGCTTTAGCAGCCGAAACGCGTTCTCCAGAATACTCTGCTTCGCTTCAAGCGGACATTGGTGCAGCACCAACGAGCATGTCACCGCATCCGCGTCGGCTGCCCCAACAGAGGCGAGGTGCGCGTCTCCCATGGCGGTTTCGTAGTCGATTTCCACGCCCGCAGCGCGGGCCTTTCGTTCGCCGATGAGCCTTACGTCAGGGTCTGGATCGACAGCCACGAGACGGGCGCCCGGCGCGTGCTTTTTGATCATGATGCCGAGCGAACCGGTGCCTGCGCCGAGATCGACGATGACCTCGCCGGTGCGCGCGTCGAGCGTTGTAACGACAAGCGATCGCCAGACGCGCTCGCGCGTCATGGCCGCAATGACCCAATCATACATCCCGGTCCATTCGCGGCGACCGAGCGCGGGGATGTAGGCAGAGTTGTTCATTCGTCTTGACCATTCAAATGGAACGCAATGACGGACCGAAACTCGCGCAAAAGCCTTCCAGGCGAAGCGAACACTCTCAGCGCCGCGGGTCGAACGGCGCCGCGTGCTGAGCGAAAAATCCCGTGGGATAGGTGGCGTCGCTCAAGCCCAAATCCGCGCTTTCGATTTTCTCTGAGGCGTCGTGAAGGCTCCCGAACAACCAATCCCACACAAGGAACACCTCGCCGAAATTGACCTGGGCGTCCTCGTAGTCGCGCTTGTGGTGCCAACGATGCATCTCGGCGACGCCGAGCAGGCGGCGGAATGGTCCGAGCGTGTAGTCGATATTGGCGTGCTGGAAAGCCAGATGCACCGGCAAAATTGCAAACCATCCCGCAAGCGCTGCCTGCGGCGCGCCGAGTAACGCCACAGCAGCAAGGCCAGGCGTCGCCAGAAGGAGCGCGCTCACCAAATGGCGGCGCTCGCCGTTCAGCCAATAGAGACGTTCGGGACTATGATGTGGCTGATGGAAACGCCACAGAATTGCCGAACGATGGCTCCAGCGGTGCATCCAATAGAGTCCGAAATCGATAACAATTCCGACGCCGAGCATGCTCGCCCAGAGCGGCCACGTGCTGGGCCAAAGTCCGAGTGACAGCGCCGCTGTGCTGAGCGGGTAGATGAAATGCACGCTCGCCTGAATGAGGACCGCACCCATGAGATTATACTGGATGTCAGCCCAGAGATCGCCGTGGTTCTTGGTCCAGGCCTGTTGATAAGGCGAAACCCTCTCCAGCGCCCCGATCACAAGCACCCCCGCGAGCGTCAGGACGGGCAAGATAATGGCAACGTCCGGCGATGCGGCCAGCGTTACCGCGCCAGTGAATACGATCCCGATGACGAACGGGTAGGCTAGATAGCGAACGGCAAGGCGCATTGGGATCTCCTTGCGCCAAGTTGGCCGGGGCCGCCCCTTAAGGCTTGAACGAAACAGCTACGCTTCGTCGAATTTCATCGCGCCCGTGATGGTGAGCGGGCTCGCGCCAAACATGCGCACGCAAGTGCGCGAGAAGTGAGCCTGGTCTGCAAAGCCGCCATGATGGGCGGCCTCGGTGAGCGACAATCCCTGGGCGATGCCGGTCATGGCGCGCCGGAGCTTCGACCAAAGCAGGAAAGACCGGATCGGCATCCCGATTTCATCGCGAAAAAGGTGCGCGGCGCGCGATTGCGAGAGATTGAGAGCGCGCGCGATTGCGCGCGCGTCAAGGGGCGCCTCGGTCTCGTGAAAAGCGGCGAGCGCCATACCAATGCGAGCGTCGCGTGTTGGCGCGATCTCTGCCGCGCCCAACAAGCTGGCTAGTCGCTCGGTTGGATCGGCGCCTTCATCCGCGATCGAGGTTTTGACGATGGCGGCCAGTTCTGCTGCTTGGGCCGGGGAAAGCACGTTGATCCGATCGCCGATTGCGCGAGCGATCCGCTGCCCGGGTGCGCTGTCGGGATCGACGTAAAGAAAGCTGCTGGGAAATGCCGCCGTCGCGCGATGGGACATATTGGCGGGCGCAATAAATCCTTGGCCGTGATGCTCGCCACTTGCGTCCACGAGCAGTGCGTGGGGGCCGGCGAATGCTTGAATGGCGTGGTGGCTATGAAAGCCATTGTCGCCCGCAGCACCCAGGAATGCCGCCCAGCACGGCCCGATGCGTGCTAAGCCCCGCCATTTGGCGGCCTTATTCATCGCGAAGCGCCCGCGCGAGAGCGATCTTGGCGCGGTAGACGCGCGTTTCGACCGCTTTGGTCGTCAAATTCAGCACGCGCGCGGCATCGTGATGGCTCATGCCGCTGATCGCCGTCAGCAGCAGAGGTTCTTTCAGACCCGCCGGCAAAGCTGCAATCGCGGAATCGAGCCGGGCAAGGTTGCGCTGCAAGGCTTCATCGCTTGCATTTGTTGCGGCGGCGATATCTGGGGATGTCTCGATGCTCTCAGCGCCAAAGAAGAAGCGGCGGACGGTGCGGCGGCGGGCCCAGTCGCGGCATTTGTTGAGCGCGATCCGCTTGATCCAGGCGGGGAATGGACGCTCCTTATCGTAGCGAGCAAGCGCAAGCCAAGCTGCAGCAAACGCTTCCTGGGTGAGGTCATAGGCTTCGTCGGTGTCGGCGACATAGGAGCGCACGAACCGATAGACCTTTTCCTTGTGACGGCGCACGAGCAGAGAAAATGCCGCCTCCTGACCGGCGAGCGCCGCGGCCACGAGCGATGCGTCATCGCTTTCGGGCGATGGGACGCTCATTGCGGCTCTGTGGTTAACGCCTCAACGACGGTGTCGTCGAAAATCGCCTTCTGCTCATCGTTCAAGACCTCGCGCATCGCAAACATGTGAGCGATGGTTTCGGTCTGCAGCCGTCCCATCGCGTCATGAAATCTCTCGACGGCGGCGGCCACCCTT
>JADLHI010000466.1 GCA_020848895.1 Hyphomonadaceae bacterium | reverse complement strand
GTTCACTCGGATAGTGAGGTCGGCATCCAGCGATTGAACCAGGAAGCAGCCAAAGCCATGGCCGATGGGCGCCGAGCTGGGCTCGAGATTACGCGCGCGCAGGCTTGGACGTGGCTCTCGCGCAATCCGGCGCGTGCGCTGCGCATCGATCAGGAAACCGGTACGCTCGAAGCTGGCCGCCGCGCCGATGTCGTCATCTGGTCGGCCGATCCGCTCTCCAGCTATGCCGTGGCCGAGCGCGTCTTCATTGACGGCGCGGTGATGTACGAACGCGGCGCCGAACGCGATCCGCCTTCCGATTTCGAACTTGGACAAACCTATTCGCGGGGGCGCGCCCAATGAGAACGCTAGCTGCTCTGCTGCTCGCGGCGGCGATCGCCACGCCTGCCGCCGCCGAGACGATCCTTATCAACAATGGCCGCGTCGTCACCAACGGCGCCGCCGGCATCATTGAGAATGGCGATGTCCTGATCGTCGATGGCCGCATTAGCGCCGTCGGCGCCAACATCGCCGCGCCGCGCGGCGCGCGCGTTGTCGAAGCCCACGGAAGCTTCGTCACCCCGGGCGCCTTCGCCGCCATGAGTGAAGTCGGCTTGAGCGAAATCTCGGGTTCTGGCGCGCCGAACGACGCCGATATCGAGGGCAACCTCATCTCCGCCGCCGCCGACGCCGGCAACGCGTTCAATCCGGAAGTCACAGCCATTCCGGTGACGCGCATCGAAGGCGTCACCCGCGCCGCGATCGCGCCGACTGCCAATGGCACCATCTTTGACGGGCGCGGCGCGCTGGTGTCGATGAGCGGCGCGCCAGATAGCGTCTTTCGCGACCGCGCCTTCATGGTCGTTGAACTTGGCGAAACCGGCGCCGGCCGCACAGGCGGTTCGCGGGCGGCGCTTTGGCCCGCATTCGAAGCGGCGCTCCGCGATGCGCGCGAATATCCCGCCCGCTATCGCAGCGGCCAGGGCGGCGCGGTGCTGAACGAAATCGACGCCCAAGCGCTGCAACCCTATGCGCGCGGCCAGGGCTTCTTCCTGGTGCACGTCGAAAGCGCGACCGACATCCGTCACCTGATCCGCTTCAAACGCGCCAATCCAAACCTTCGCTTTGTCATTCACGGCGGCGCCGAGGCTTGGCAGGTGGCCGACGAATTGGCGCGTTCAGGAATACCCGTGATCCTCGATCCGCTGGTGAATTTGCCCGCAAGCTTTGAGCGGCTCTCCGCGCGCCTCGACAATGCAGCCTTGCTGAACCGCGCCGGCGTGCGCTTTGCCATCGCGCCGGCCCCGGGCTCAGTCGATGCGCACCAAGCGCGCCTCGTGCTGCAACTCGCCGGCAATGCCGTGGCTAACGGCCTGCCATGGGACGCGGCGTTCGCGGCGGTGACGCGCGGTCCGGCGGAAATCTTCGGCGTCAGCAATCTCGGCCGGCTCGAACGCAACTATCTTGCGGACGTGGTGATCTGGGATGGCGATCCGCTGCAGGTCACCTCGGCGCCGACGGCTGTGTTCATCGAGGGCGTCCAGCAATCGCTGACCTCGCGCCAGACCCAGCTTCGCGACCGCTACAACCCGCGCAACCGGCGGCGCTAGGCGGCGGATAGAACGCGCTGCCGGCAAGTTGGTGCACAAACACCAAGCCAAGCAAGACGCGCCAGAGGCGGTCCAAGTTCTATCCGTCGATACGCGAGGTCGTTTGCCGGTTGGAGCGCGGGGCTCCGCCCCGCATTTTCTCAATCCTTTCAAGCAAAAGCGCCCATGCGCCGCGGAGCGGCGCGCTCCAACTTTTGGAGGAGACGTGCGAACTTATCCGACAGCGAAAAATCGAGCATATGCTCAGCGCTGCCGCGCACGGGAGATTTCGAAGACGTCCGAAACTTTGGAAGGTGCGGCAATGGTCGGGATGGCGATGAGCGGCGTGGAAACAAAGCCCATCTGAAAATCTGTCCGCGGGGAGTGAAACCGCGGAGTCCGGAGCAACGGAAGCTCCGCATTCAGCACCGGCAAAAAGAGCATGGAGCTAAGCCCCGAGGCGCAATCCTACGATGAAGGGTGGCGCTGGATCATCGTCCAGGAGGCGAGCCGCCCAATCGGCGGCGTTCTACAACTCCCGGGTCTCAAGCCGGGAAAAACGATCGGAAAACGGGGCGCGCGAAGCGCGCAGCGTTGATTGGAGACGATCGGCGCACCCACCAGAGAACTACTCAGCGCGGATCGCGCGCCCCGGCTCCCACTTTGGGGGGCAAGACGAAGCAGCGGAATGAGCGGGTCGCGCCGCTTGCGAGTGCTGCGTCTTGCGTCGCGCCCTTGGCCCGCCTATATCCCGCGCCTCACTTCGCACGCGGGAGCGGCGGGGCGGTCTGAAAGCGGCCGTTTCCTCCATCCGGTCCTAGGACGAAAATCCTAGGTCTCTCTCGCGGCGGCAAACCGGAAAAGGAATGAACTGATGGCGCTGCCTGAATTCAGCATGCGTCAGCTTTTGGAAGCTGGCGCGCACTTTGGTCACCAGACCCACCGTTGGAACCCGAAGATGGATCGCTACATCTTCGGCGAAAAAGCCAACATCCATATTCTCGATCTGTCGCAGACGGTGCCGTTGCTGCACCAGGCGCTGCTGAAGGTCCGCGAAGTCGCCGCGCGCGGCGGGCGCGTGCTCTTCGTCGGCACCAAGCGCCAGGCTACCGATCACATCAAAGCCGCCGCACAACGTTCGGCGCAATATTACATCAACCAACGCTGGCTCGGCGGCACGCTGACCAACTGGCAAACGGTGTCGAAGTCGATCGCGCGCCTGCGGGAAGTCGAAGCCATCATCCAAGGCGGCGGCGTCGGCCTCACCAAGCGCGAAGTGCTGAACCTGCAGCGCGAACGCGACAAGCTCGACCGTTCGCTCGGCGGCATCGCCTCGATGGGCGGCGTTCCGGACCTGATGTTCGTGATCGACACCAACAAGGAAGCGATCGCCATCCAGGAAGCTAAGAAGCTTGGCATTCCGGTCGTCGCCATCGTCGACTCGAACTGCGATCCGGACGCGGTCACGTTTCCGATCCCCGGCAACGACGACGCCGCGCGCGCGATCCAACTCTATTGCGATCTCATCGCGGATGCTGTGCTCGATGGTCTGACGGAAGGCCAAGTGCGTGGCGGCAAGGACATCGGCGCTTCCGAGCGTCCCCCGGTCGAAGCCGTTGTTCGCGAACGCGCCCCATCTGGTCCGGTCGAAAGTCCGATCGATGGCCCAACGGGCGCGAACTACTAAATAACTGACGAGAGAAGTCTCGAGGAGCAAAACATGGCGGAAATCACCGCTGCGCTGGTCAAAGACCTGCGCGAAAAAACCGGCGTCGGCATGATGGATTGCAAGAAGGCGCTTGAGGAGAACAAGGGCGACCTGGAAGCGTCAATCGATTGGCTGCGTGCGAAAGGTATCTCGAAGGCCGCCAAAAAGGCGGATCGCGCCGCTGCTGAAGGCATTGTCGCGATTGCTCTAGCGGCCAACCAAGGCACGGTTGTCGAACTCAATTCGGAAACCGACTTCGTCGCCCGCAACGCCGATTTCCAAAACGCTGCCGGCGCGTTCGCCAAGCTCGCGCTTGTTTCGAAGGATCACGATGCGCTGCTGAATGCGACGCACGAAGGCCAGAAGGTCTCCGAAGCCGTGACCAACCTCATCGCCACCATCGGTGAGAACATCACGCTGCGTCGTTCGGCCAAGCTGAACGTCGAGAACGGCGTCGTCGCCGCTTACGTCCACTCCAAAGTGGATGGCGCCGACCATCTGGGCCGCATCGCAGTGCTGGTGGCGCTGGAATCGACGGGCGACAAGTCGAAGCTCGAAGCCCTCGGCAAGAAGGTCGCGATGCACATCGCCTCGGCCAACCCGCTGGCTCTGAACGAAGCGGACATTCCGGCCGAGCGCGTTGAGCGCGAAAAGTCGGTGCTGCTGGATCAGATCAAGGAAGACCCGAAGGCCGTCGGCAAGCCCCAGCAAGTGCTGGACAAGATGCTGGAAGGCCGGATGCGCAAGTTCTTCGAAGAATCCGTGCTGGTGAAGCAGGCGTTCGTCATGAACCCCGATGAAACCGTCGAAGCGGCCTTGAAGGGCGCCGAGAAGGACGTCGGCGCGCCCATCGCCATCAAGGGCTTCGTACGCTTCGGCGTCGGCGAAGGCGTTGAAAAGCGCGCCGATGATTTCGCTGCCGAAGTGGCGGCGATGTCGGGCAACAAGACCTAGTCTCTTTTTGAGGCGAGCGTTCAGGGGCGCGGGCCGCGAGGCTCGCGCCCCTTGATTTTGTGCGCAGTTCCCTGGAACTCCGGGCTGACTTTGGCGGCTCCGGTGGTCTATAGATTCTAGCTTATGAGCCTCGCCGAAACCCGACCCAGCCCAAGCGGGCTGCGCTACAAGCGCGTCCTCCTCAAAATTTCCGGCGAGGCGCTGATGGGCGAGGGCCAATACGGCATCGACACAGCCGTCTGTGAACACATCGCCAAGGCGGTGCTCGATGCCGCCGCATCCGGCGCGGAGCTTTGCCTTGTGATCGGCGGTGGCAACATCTTCCGCGGCGTGCAAGGCGCGGCCAAAGGCATGGAGCGCGCCAGCGCCGACTACATGGGCATGCTGGCGACGGTGATGAACGCGCTCGCCATGCAGAACGCGATCGAGAGCCTCGGCGGCCAGGCGCGGGTGCTCTCCGCTATTCCGATGGTCACCGTCTGCGAACCCTACATCCGCCGCCGCGCCATGCGTCACATGGAGAAGGGCCGCATCGTCATCTTCGCCGCCGGCACCGGCAATCCGTTCTTCACCACAGACACTGGCGCAGCCCTGCGCGCCGCCGAGATGGGTTGCGATGCGCTTCTGAAGGGCACGCAAGTCGATGGCGTCTACACGGCCGATCCGAAGAAGGACAAAACCGCGACGCGCTACGACAAGCTCTCGTATCACGAAGTGCTCGCGCGCGACCTCAAGGTGATGGACGCCTCTGCTGTCAGCCTCATGCGCGACAACGGCATTCCAATCGTTGTCTTTTCAATTGGCGCGCGCGGCAGCCTCGCAGACGTTCTGCACGGGCGCGGCGTCTGCACCACCATTTCAGACTAGGGACGAACGTCATGGCAGCCTCGCCGCCTTTCAAACTCGACGATTATAAGAAGCGCATGGACGGGGCGATTGCCGCGCTCCAGCATGAGTTCAGCGGCCTGCGCACGGGCCGGGCCTCACCCTCGCTGCTCGATCCGATCAAGGTCGATGCCTACGGCGCCGAATCCCCTCTGACCTCGGTGGCGAGCGTCAGCGTCCCCGAACCGCGCATGATTTCGGTCAATATCTGGGATAAGTCGCTCGTTGGCGCCGTGGATAAGGCGATCCGCGCCGCAAACCTCGGCCTCAATCCGATTGTCGATGGCCAGACGCTGCGCATCCCAATTCCCCCGCTCACTGGCGAACGCCGCACAGAGTTGGCGAAAGTCGCCGGCAAGTACGCCGAGCAGCAACGCATTGCCGTCCGCAACATCCGCCGGGACGCCATGGAGCACCTCAAGAAGCTGGAGAAGGAGCACGGCATCAGCGAGGACGAGCACAAGAAGCATGGCGGCGAAGTGCAAAAGGCCACCGACGATCACATCAAGAAGATCGACGATACGCTGCACTCGAAGGAACAGGAGATCATGCAGGTGTAAGGCGGTTGGCAGTGGGGAGTAGGCAGTGGTGAGAGCCACTGTGCCCCTACTGCTTACTGCCCATTGCCTACTGCCTAACATGGCCCAACCATCTCCCACCGAGACGCCGGCGATTCAGCCCCGTCATGTCGCTATCATCATGGACGGAAACGGCCGCTGGGCGCGCCAGCGCAACCGCCCGCGCACGTTTGGTCATGCCGAAGGCGTCGAAGCGCTGCGCCGGACAGTGGAAGCGGCGGGTGAATTGGGCGTCGAATATCTGACGGTGTTCGGCTTCTCGACCGAGAACTGGCGCCGCCCCGCCGAAGAGGTGAACGCGCTCTTCGATCTGCTGCGCCTCTATGTGGCGCGCGATCTCGACAAGCTGGTGCGCGAGGGGGTTAGGGTACGCGTCATCGGTGGGCGCGAAGGCCTGCAGCGCGACATCGCCGGCATCATCGCTGACGCCGAAAAGCGCACGAAACATAACACCAAGCTGAATCTGACAATCGCCTTCAACTACGGTGGCCAGGACGAAATCGTCCGCGCGGCGCGCCGTTTCGCTGATGACGTCGCCGCCGGAAAGCTGAAGTCGAGCGATCTCGACCATAAGATTTTCGAGTCCTATCTCGACACTGAAGACCTCCCGGCCGCGGACCTCTTGGTGCGCACGTCAGGTGAATTCAGGCTTTCAAACTTCATGCTCTGGCAGTCGGCCTACGCGGAGTTGGTTTTCCTCGATGTGCTCTGGCCGGACTTCGGCAAGGAAGCGCTTGCGCAGGCCATCGATATCTTCCGCGGCCGCGATCGCCGCTATGGAGGGTCGGCGCCTGAATCCGCCTGACGCCGTCCAATCAGCGCCCGCCGCGCGCGGCGACTGGTCCGATCTTGGCGCACGCATCGTGTCAGGCTTGGTGCTCGCTTCAGCTGGTGTCGCCGCAGCATTGTCCGGCGGCCCGTGGCTCGCGGGCATGTGCGGCGGCGCTGTCGTCGCCATGAGCTACGAATGGGCGCGCATGAGCGAGCCTGAAAACTTCTGGCCTGCTTTCATGTTCACGCTCGCCGGCTCGCTTGGCGCCGTGATGTTTTCGAGTTGGGGTCATCTCACGTTCGCGTTCTTCTGGATGGTCGGCTGCGCATGCGTTTCCGCCGTGCGCCGGCGATCTCTTGTGGAAATTATCGAAACGGCCGGCGGGGCGATCTATATCGGCCTGCCGTGTGCGGTTTTCCTTTGGCTTCGCGGCCGCGCGCCCGAAGGAAACGAAACGATCCTGGCGCTCTTCGCCATCATCTGGGCCGCGGACATCTTCGCGTATTTCGGCGGCAAGCTGATCGGAGGGCCGAAGATCGCCAGCGGTCTTTCGCCGAACAAAACCTATTCGGGCATCGTTGCTGGAACTTTTGCCGGGGCCGCCGCCGGCTATGGGTGCGGCGTTCTGTTTCAAGCCGATGCTTCGCTGCACATGCCATGGTTGCTGATTGGCGCGCTCGTGGCATTCACTGGACTGATGGGCGACTTGTTCGAATCCTTCCTCAAGCGCCGCTTCGGCGTGAAAGACGCAAGCAAGCTGATCCCGGGTCACGGCGGCGTGCTGGACCGCATCGATAGTTTGATGGCCGCGACATTGCTTGTCGGGGCAGCGCTCGCGTTCGGTCCCGGCGCCACGGCGCTGCTGTTTGGACGCGGCCTGTGACGCGCTCCGTCTCCATTCTCGGTGTGACCGGTTCGATCGGCCAGTCCACTATTCAGGTGATCGAAGAACTGCGCGCCCAGGGGCGCGACATCCCGGTGGAAGCGGTCACCGCCGCTAGCCGCCTCGATGCGCTGGCCGAGGCGTGCCGGCGACTCAAACCGAAGTTCGCGGCGATCGCCGACGCATCGTTGCTCAGCGAGGCCAAGGCAGCGCTCGCCGGACTGAACGTGGAAGTCGGCGCGGGCGCCTCCGCGCTTGAGGAAGCCGGCGCTCGGCCTGCCGAATGGGTGATGTCCGCCATCGTCGGGGCCGCCGGGCTCGCGCCCACCATGGCCGCCGTTCGCCGCGGCGCTCATGTTGCACTGGCGAACAAGGAATGTCTGGTCTGCGCCGGCCCGCTCTTTATCGAGGCCGCCCAGGCGCACGAGGCGACGCTTCTGCCCGTGGATTCCGAGCATAACGCGATCTTTCAGGTGCTCACCCATCCAGAGCGCGTCGAGCGCCTGACCCTCACCGCATCGGGCGGACCGTTCCGTACCTGGACGCGCGAGCAGATGGCGGCGGCCACACCCGCACAGGCGTGCGCACACCCGATGTGGAACATGGGCCGCAAGATCTCTGTCGACAGCGCGACCCTCATGAACAAGGGTTTGGAGTTGATTGAGGCGTCCTATCTCTTTGGTTTTCCATCGAAATCGATCGATGTCATCGTTCACCCGCAAAGCACCATCCACAGTCTCGTCCACTACGTCGACGGGTCCGTTCTCGCTCAGCTCGGCACGCCGGACATGCGTATTCCGATCTCGTATGCGCTGACTTGGCCGGATCGTGCGGCGGTATCCACTGCACGCCTAGACTTGGCCAAGCTTTCGCAGCTGACTTTCGAAGCTCCAGACCCAACGCGCTTTCCGGCGCTGCGTCTTGCTCGTTCCGCGCTCGACAGGGGAGCGGCCGCCACCACCGCGCTCTCGGCCGCGAATGAAATCGCTGTCGAAGCGTTCCTGGACGGCCGTATTCGCTTTCTCGACATTTCCAACACGGTCGAGGAAGCTCTGTCACACCTGGAGGGGGCCGAGGCTGGGCTTCTCGCAAAAATGCCTTCATCCTTCGATGAGGTGAAGGCGGTGGATCAGGCCGCGCGGCGCGCGGCGCGTCTTATTGCGGGAAACCCGGCGGCAGCCTAAAGGCTGACAACGCCTCATAAAAATGGCGACGGGAAGGAAGCGGTCGAATGCCGGAATTGCTGCAAAGCATCCAGGGCTTGCTGATCACGTTGGCGTCGTTCGTCGTCGTGCTCAGCGTAGTGGTGTTCGTGCACGAGTTCGGCCACTTCCAAGTCGCGCGCTGGCGCGGCGTCGCCATCGACACCTTCTCGATCGGCTTCGGCAAAACACTTCTGGGCTGGCGCGATAAGAAGGGCGTTCAGTGGAAAGTCGGCGCGTTGCCGCTCGGCGGCTATGTGAAATTCGCCGACGACGCCGACGCCATGAGCACGGCGCCGCGCGAAAAGATCGAAGACCCTGCGGCGCTCGCGGAGGCGCGCAAGAAAGGTCTCTTCCATGCGCAGCCCTTATCGACACGCTCGATGGTGGTCGCCGCCGGTCCGATCACCAATTTCATTTTCTCGATCTTTGCATTTGCGGTGCTCGCGTTCGCCTTCGGCCGTGACATCGCCAGCGTCGCTTCTGTCGAGCCAAATTCGCCGGCCTCCGCAGCGGGCCTACAAGCGGGCGACGTGGTGCGTTCGATTGACGGCGAGCGGGTTCAGAATTTTCAGGATCTGCAACGCCTCATCGCGCTGGCGCCAGGGCGCACGCTCAACCTCGTGGCCTCGCGCGGTGATCAGGAAGTCGCCCTACAGATCACGCCGCGCCCGCGCGCGGACAATCCGCAGCTTGGCTCGATCGGCATCACGCATGATTCATCGCCGGCGAACCGCGAACCGATCGGACCGATCCAGGCCGTGGGTGTCGGCGCCTCGAACACGTGGGCCATCATCGCCCAAACTGGTTCCTACATTGGCGGCGTCTTCACTGGCCGCGAGTCCGGCAATCAAATCGCGGGACCTCTTGGGATCATAAATGTATCGGGTCAGGTCGCGAACGGCGCCCTCAGCGGCGGCGACCCAGACACCACGCTGACAGATCGGTTAGGCTTCCTGGCGCTGTCGCTACTCAATTTGGCCGCAGTGCTCTCGGTAGCTGTCGGCATCGTGAATCTGCTGCCGATTCCGATCTTGGATGGGGGACACTTGCTCTTCTATGCGATCGAAGGTGCGCGCGGGGGCAAGCCGTTGCCGCCGTCGGCGCAGGAATGGGCGTATCGGGCCGGATTCGCCGTCATGGCGAGTCTCTTCTTATTCGCAACCTGGAATGACATTACGAGACTCTTTCCGGGTGCGCAGTAACAGCGCCACGTCCTTGTCTTTCGGGGCAGGATAGGGTTCTAAAAACCAAGACGCTGGGGAGCGTCGGACGTCGAGGGCTTAATGAAGCGGGTACTGCGGGATGTAGCGCTCGGCGCACTTGGATGCGTCGCCACTGTGGGCGCTGGAGCGGGTGCGCTGTTGGCGGCGAGCACCGACGCCTATGCGCAACAGAACCAAACCACCGCGCCGCCGCAGGCGCAGGCCACGGGCGTGGCTATTCGTCGTGTTACGGTTGAAGGCAACCAGCGGATCGAACCGGCGACGATCGCCTCGTATCTGCAAGTCGGTCCGGGCGACACGTTCGATCCCGAACGCATCGACATGTCGATCAAGACGCTTTTTGCGACAGGTCTCTTCTCCGACGTGCAGATCGAACAGCGCGGCACCGATCTCGTCGTCATCGTCAGCGAAAACCCGATCATCAACCGCGTGATCTTCGAAGGCATGCGCACGCTCGATGAGGAAGACCTCGAAGACGAAGTGCAGGCGCGGCCGCGTTCGGTGTTTACGCCGGCGCGCGCACAAGCCGACGTGCAGCGCATTCTCGACGTCTATCGCCGCAACGGCCGCTTCGCGGCGCAAGTCACGCCGCAGGTGCGCGAGCTGGATCAAAACCGCGTCGATCTCATCTTCGAAGTCGATGAGGGTCCTGTTACCGGCATCCGCGACATCAATTTCATCGGCAACTCGGAATTCTCCGATCGCCGTCTGCGCGACGCCATCGCCACGACGGAATCGACGTGGTGGAATTTCTTCTCCAGCAACGACAATTACGATCCCGATCGTCTTGAATACGATCGCGAGCAGCTGCGCCAGTTCTACAACAACCGCGGCTACGCCGATTTCCGTGTCGTCTCGGCTGTCGCGGAACTGACGCCCGACCAGCGCGACTTCTTCGTCACCTTCACGGTGGACGAAGGCGTCCGTTACGAGTTCGGTGAAATCACCATCCAGACTGAACTCAATCGGTTGCCGGAAGCGTTACTGCGGGCGGTGAACCCGATCCGCACCGGCACTGTATTCCGCGGCGAACAGATCGAAGATGCGATCGATGCGATGACGTACGTCGCGGGATCGGTTGGCTACGCCAACGTGCAGATCACGCCCGTCGTCGAACGTGACCGCGAGAACCGCAAGGTCAACATCACGTTCGAAGTCGATGAAGGCCCGCGTACGTTCATCGAGCGCATCGATATCGTCGGCAACACCCGCACCGTCGATCGCGTTATCCGCCGCGAAATGCAGGTCAGTGAAGGCGACGCGTTCAACCGCGTTCTCTTGGACCGTTCGCGTCAAGGCATCCAAGGTCTCGGCTTCTTCAACGATGTGAAGGTCGAAGACGCCGATGGCTCGCAGCCGGATCGCTCAGTCGTCACGGTCACCGTTGAAGAACAATCGACCGGCGAATTCGCATTCTCGGCAGGCTATTCTTCGACCGAAAGCTTCCTGTTCGACGTTTCGGTCACCGAGCGTAACTTGCGCGGCCGCGGCCAGTTCCTGCGTCTGCGCGCCTCATCCAGTTCACAACGTCAGCAACTCGATCTGCGCTTCACCGAGCCTCGCTTCATGGGCCGTGAAATCGCGATGGGCTTCGACATTTATTCGCTGCGCACCGACTTCCTCGATCAGTCGTCGTTCGAAAACCAATCGACGGGCATCGGGCTGCGCACGGGCTTCCGCATCGGCGAGCGCACCAATCTCGGTTTGACCTATTCGCTGGTGCAAGACGACACGACCATCGCCGACTCGTTCGTCGATCACGATGGCAACGTGCTGACTCCCGACATCAACCAGTGCGATCCCGCCAACCCGGGGCGTCCGCTGCTTTGCGACCAAGAAGGCACGTTCCTGACCTCGGTCGTCGGCTTCCAGGTCAATTGGGATCGCCGTAACTCTCCGGTCAACGCCACGCGCGGCTTCAACCTCGATGTCAGCCAAGACATTGCCGGTCTCGGCGGCGAGGTGAACTACCTGCGCACCGAGATCGAAGGCGGCATCTATTACGGCCTGCCGTACGGCTTCCGCGCCAGCTTCCGCGGCAGCGCCGGCCTCATTTCTGGCTGGAACGGCGATTCCGTGCGCATCAACGACCGCTTCTTCAAGGGTGGTTCGTCCTTCCGCGGCTTCGACACGGCCGGCATTGGCCCGCGTCAGCTCCTGGTGGACGACGTAACGGGCGAAGTCGTCCAGCGTGGCGATGCCGTCGGCGGCAACGCCTATGCCATCGGCACGCTGCAACTCGACGTGCCGCTGCCGCTGCCGGAAAGCTTCTCGCTGGGCAGCGCTTTGTTCGTGGATTTCGGTACTCTGGGCTATCTGGACGCAGAGAACCGTCGAACAGTCGATCAGGTGGGTCCGGACCGCCTCATTATTGACGATTCCGCCAGCTTAAGAGTGGCGGCAGGGGTGTCGGTCTTCTGGGACTCTCCGTTTGGACCGGTGCAATTCGACTTTGCGCAACCGCTCCAATACGAGGACTATGACCGACGCGAACAGTTCCGGTTCTCAACCCGGACGAGTTTCTAAGGAGAAACGCTGTATGCGTGTGGTGAGTTTGTTATCAGCGGCCGCTCTCGCGGTGGCCGCAGTCTCGGTGTCGTCTGAAGCCATGGCCCAACGCAATCGCGGTGGTGGTCAGGCCACGACGGCGGTTGTGATCAATTATCAGCGTGTTGCCGCCGATTCCGTTCTGGGCCGCGATCTGCAGGCCAAGCTCGTGGCGCTGCGTCAGCAATTCCAGACGGAAGCCCAGTCATTGCAGCCAGAACAGCAATCGCTCCAACAAGAGCGCGAGCGCCTGGCCGCCGCGTCGCGCAATATGACGCCGCAGCAAATTCAGAACAGCTCGACGCTCGCGCCGCAATTCCAGCAGTTTCAGCAGCGCCTGCAACAGCTTGAGGGCCGCGCCCGCGGTCTCGAAGGCGACATGCAGTGCTCGCAGCTGATCGCGATGCGCGATTTCGATCGTCAAGTCAGCCCGATCGTTCAATCGGTTATGGGTTCACGCGGCGCCGGCATCGTGATCGACGCCAGCAACACGACCTCGTTCGACCCGAACTTTGAGATCACGGCGACTGTGATCCAACAGCTCGACCAGAACCAAAACACCCGCGTCGCCAACGTTGCGCGCCATGCGGCCAGCGAATGCCAGGCTCCGGCCGGTCAGGCGCCGGCTCAGTAAGCCTGGGACAGTGACATCGGGCTTCGAGGGCGCCAGATAGTCGGCGCATGATCGATCCCCGCTTTTACGAGGCGCTCGGACCGGTGACGGTCCGGGCGCTTGCGCCTTCTGGCGATATCGGCGGCGACGCCGAACGCCAGATATCGGGCGCCGCGCCGGCTGATCGCGCCGGACCGAACGACCTTTGCTATTACGAAGGCAAGAAGGGCGCTGCGCTCGAAACAGCGCCTGGCGCTTGCATCATTCCGCCAGCCCTGGCGCATCTGGCCCCAAAAGCCGCCGCGCTCATTCTCACCGAACGCCCGCGCTCGTTCTTTGCGCGCGCCGTGCCCTCGCTCGTGCGCGGTCGGAGCTTTTTGCCCGGGGCGCCTGCGATCGATCCGACCGCCAAGCTGGAAGTCGGCGTGCAGCTTGGCGCTGGCGTCGTTATCGGGCCGGGCGCTGAGATTGGAGCGGGGGCCGAGATCGGCCCCAACTCCGTCATTGGTCCTGGCGTCGCCATTGGCCGCCGCACCAAGATCGGCGCGCGCGTGTCTATCTCATTTGCGCTCATCGGCGATGACGTGAACATCTTGGCTGGCGCCGTCATCGGCGAGCAGGGATTTGGCGTCGCCGGCGACGCCTCTGGCCCGGTTGATGTGCCTCACCTTGGGCGCGTTGTTGTTCAGGACAAAGTCACGGTCGGGGCGAACAGCTGCATCGATCGCGGCGTCTTCGACGACACCGTCATCGGCGAAGGCGCCAAGATCGATAATCTTTGCCACATCGCGCATAATTGTCAGATCGGACGCGGCGTCCTGATCGCGGCGTTCGGCGGTATTTCCGGCTCAACCAAGATTGGCGATGGCGTCACTTTGGGCGGCCGCGTTGGCGTGGCCGATCACCGCAACATCGGCGCCGGCGCTACCCTTGCAGGCGGCGCCGCCGTGTTCCAAGACGTGCCTCCAGGCGAGGTCTGGAGCGGATATCCGGCCAAACCGTTACGTAAATGGCTTCGTGAAGCCGCTTGGCTGAGCCGCCGAGCCGCCGCAGGGACGCGCGATGAAAGCAAATGATCTGACCGAACAGCAAAAGACCACGGACGACGTGATCGAGATCGGCGAAATTCTGCGCCGGCTGCCGCATCGCTACCCGTTCCTGCTGATCGACCGCGCTATCGAGTACATCCCGAACAAGTCGATCCGGGGCATCAAGAACGTCACCATCAACGAGCCGTTCTTTCCGGGCCACTTTCCAGGCGCGCCGGTGATGCCCGGCGTTCTACAGATTGAAGCGCTGGCGCAGACCGGCGCGGTGCTGATGTCGAAGACGCTGAACGCCGACATCACCAAGCATCTCATCCTCTTCATGTCGGTCGAAAACGCTCGCTTCAAGAAGCCGGTCATGCCGGGCGATACGATGGAGATGTTCGTTGAAGTGCTCTTTGAGCGCCGCAACATTTTCAAATTCCGGGGCCGCGTTGAAGTGCGCGGCGAACTCGCGACCGATTGTACGTTCGCTGCGATGAAGGCCGACCGCCCACAGGATTCGCTATGAGCGCCAAAGTCCACAAGACCGCCGTTGTCGATGACAGCATCGAATTGGGCGCCGATGTCGAAATCGGGCCGGGCTGCGTCATCGGCCCGAACGTGAAGCTGGGCGACGGCACCAAACTCATCGCGCACGTTTTCATCGAAAGCCACACCGAACTCGGCAAGAACAACACCGTCTTCCCGTTCGTGGGTTTGGGTGGCGCGCCTCAGGATCTTTCCTATAAAGGCGAGCCCACAAAACTGGTGATTGGCGATAACAACGTCATTCGCGAGCACGCCACCATTCACCGCGGCACTGCGCGCGGCCGTTCCGTGACCACGATCGGCAACGATTGTCTGATCATGGGCAATTGCCACGTGGCGCACGATTGCAAGGTCGGCAACAACGTCATCATGGCGCAAACCGCCACAATCGGCGGCCATGTGCAGGTCGGGGATTTCGCATTCCTGGGCGGTCTTTCGGGCGTGCACCAACATGGGCGCGTCGGCCGCTATTCTTTCGTCGGCGCCAGCGCGCTTATGACGACCGACCTCATCCCATTCGGCTCTGCCATCGGCAACCACGCGCACCTTGGCGGGCTCAATGTCGTCGGCTTGAAGCGCCGTGGCTTCACGCGCGAACAAATCCACGATCTGCGCGCCGCCTATCGTTTGCTATTCGCCGAAGAAGGCACCTTCCAGGAACGCATCGAAGATTGCGTCGAGGCCTATGCAGGCAATCCGCAAGTGATGGAGATCGTGGATTTCATCCGCGTCGATTCCGCGCGCAACCTCTGCATGCCGCGAGACTGAAGATGAGTGGCTGGCGCAAGCTTGGCGTCATCGCCGGCGGCGGTGAGCTGCCTGTCGTGCTCGCCGAGCATCTCGCCGCCACGCAGCGCCCATACTTCATCGCGCGCATCGCGGGCATGGCCGATCCGACGCTCGATGCGCATCCAGGCGCTACACATGGCCTCGGCCAAATGGGCGCCCGCATGGATGCGATCCGCGAAGCCGGTTGCGACGCGCTGGTTCTGCTTGGCCAGGTGCAACGGCCCGATCTCAAAACGCTGCAACTCGACGATGTGGCGCTGGGTATGCTGCCGGCCATTCTCGCGGCCATGCCGCAAGGCGATGACGCCTTGCTGCGCGCGGTCCTGAGTGAGCACGAGAAGGCTGGTTTCCGTGTCGTTGGCGCCGATCAGGTGATGCACGATCTGCTCGCGCCGGCCGGCGCCTGGGGCGTCATTGCGCCGAACGATCGGCTTCGGAGTGACATTACGAAAGCCGCGAAGGTCGCGATCGTCAGTGGCGCGTTTGACATCGGTCAAGGCGTCGTCGTGTGCGATGGCCTAGTGCTCGCGGTAGAAGCGCAGGAAGGCACCGACGCTATGCTCCGCCGTGTCGCCGAACTGCCGACAACGATCCGAGGTACGCCGCAAGCGCGTCGCGGCGTGCTCGTGAAACGGCCAAAACCCATTCAGGAACGCCGCATCGATCTGCCGACGATCGGCGTCCGCACCGTCGAGGGCGCCGCCAACGCGGGCCTCGCGGGCATTGCAGTGGAAGCGCAAGGCGCGTTAGCCGTACGCCGCGCCGACATCATCGCCGCCGCCAATCGCGCGGGCATTTTCGTCTATGGTTTCACCGCCGATGAAACGGATGTGGCGTGAGCCAACGTATCTTCCTCGTTGCGGCGGAGTCCTCAGGCGACGCGCTGGGCGCCGATCTTGCGCGCGCGCTGCGCAATCGCGACGCCACGCTCGACATTCAAGGCGTAGGCGGCCCGCTGATGGCCGCGCAAAACATAGAGAGCCAAGCTGACATCAAAGGCCTCGCCATCCTCGGATTCGTTGACGGTTTGCTGGCATACTCACGCGTGAAGGCCGCCGTCAGCGCAACCGTCGCTGCAATCCTCAAAGCCAAACCGGACGTTGTCGTCCTGATCGATTCCTGGGGCTTTACGTTGCGCGTCGCGCAAGGCGTCCGCGCCGCCGCGCCCGAGATCAAGCTGGTGAAGTATATCGGCCCGCAGGTGTGGGCGACGCGCCCCGGGCGCGCCAAGACACTGGCAGCCGCCGTCGATCATCTGATCTGCATCCACGACTTTGAGACTCCATTCTACGAGCCTTACGGTTTGGCCTGCACCGTTTGCGGTCATCCCGCGCTGGGGCGCTATACGCCCGGCGATGGGGCGGCGCTGCGGGCTCGTCAGGGCTACACGGCGAAAGAGAAGATCATTCTCGTCCTGCCCGGCAGTCGCAGCGGCGAGATCCGCCGCATCGGTCCGGTGCTGTGGGCGGCTGCCGAACTTCTCGATCGTGATCGCGACGTGCGTATCATCACGGTCGCCGCGAACAGCGTGCGCGAGCAAGTGACGGCGCAAGTGCCGGCCGCGGTCCGCATCCTTGACGAGAGCGAAAAAGAAGACGCCTTTGCCGCCGCCACGGTTGCGCTCGCCGCCTCGGGCACGGTGACCACGGAAGTGGCGCTGCAAGGCACGCCGGTTGTCGTTGGCTACAAGCTCGGCTGGATCACCTGGGCGCTGGCGCGCGCCTTCTTGTTCAAGGCAAAATACGCGTCACTTATGAACACCGCCGCCGACGCCGAAGTGGCGCCGGAATTCATCCAGACCAAGTGCACGCCAGCGAATATCGCTGCCGCCGCGGCGCCATTGCTCGATAGCGAGGACGCCCGCGAGGACCAAATTCGCGCGCAGGACGAAGCGCTTGCCAAGATGGGACGAGGCGGGACGCCGGCCGCCGATATCGCCGCCGACACCGTGTTACGTGTCATAAGAAGTGGCGGCCCCGTTGCCGAGACCGCCACATAGTTTGCGTTCGCCGCCGCCGCTTATGGCGCCGAGAGCCAGTACGTCATCGGCGGGTTCGGCCGCGCTACGAAGCATTGGCGGTTCAGATTGTGCGTTTGGATGACGCGCACTGCTTGTTCGGCGCCCTCACGGTTTGAACCGAAATCGAGCATCCACTGATCGCCTTGCACGACTTTCCAGGCGCCGCCGACGTTGCGCGCTTGGACGTTTGCTGGGTTCACCGCGAGACAATCCTCGCCCGCGCCCGTCGGCAGATTCGGAACGTGATCGCCACGGCGCCAGTACGTCATTGGCGGGTTTGGCCGCGCTACGAAGCACTGCGATGTGAAGCCGTAGCGCAAGATGATCGCCAGGCCTTGCTCGGCCGCCGCACGGTTTGCGCCGAAATCGGCAACCCAGTGCGAGCCTTCAGTGATCTTCCAGCGTCCGCTGACGTTCTGCACGCGCAGCGCCCCTGGCGTGAAGCTGACGCAATCTTCGCTGAGCGCGGCAGCGCCCTCAAGACGGCCACCGGGAATGAGTCCGCCAGGAATGCGCCCACCTGGGAAGCGGATGCCGCCGTCGGCTGCGCGGTTCAGCCGGCCGCTAGTGCGATAGTTCGCGCGGCCGGAGCTATCGGTGAACTCCGTGAAGACCTCGTAGGCGATGTTGGCGCCGTTCAGCCGCAACAACACGGTCTTGCGCGCGAAGCCTTGCGTATAGGTCGCCATGACGACATCGGCGTCGTTATTGAGATTGCCGCCGGCGGTGGCGGCGAACGCCGTGGCGTTGACGGCGCCCCAATCGCAATCGGTCGGATGGCAGCTGCCGAAGACGTTGACGCGCAAGTTTGCGCCGGTTCGCGTAACCGTCACGCGGGTGACATCGGCCGTGTTTGAGTCCTGGTTCGTCCATTGTCCAACGAAGTCGTTGACGGCGGCGTTGGCCTCCGTCGCGCCGAGCACGAAAAGCGCCGACGCTGCCGCGCATACCGCGGCGAGTTTCTTCAACATGAAAGCCCTCCCTTTTATGGGCCTTGGGTTCCCAAACCGCGCCGATTAGGCGCGTGCTGCCCTGAGCGGCGTCTGAATAGACGCCGCAGAACCCGTTTAGACCAGGGAGATTGGAGCAGGGAGGCGCGATTTCCCGCGCTTATCCCCGCTTGCTGCGCTCGACGTAATCGCGCTTCGGCGCGCCGGTATAGACTTGGCGCGGACGGCCGATTTTCTGGCTTTCGTCTTCCATCATCTCGGTCCATTGCGCGATCCAGCCGACCGTGCGGGCGACAGCGAACAGCACCGTGAACATCGAGGTCGGGAAGCCCATCGCGCGCAGCGTGATGCCCGAATAAAAATCGATGTTCGGATAAAGCTTGCGGCTGACGAAATACTCGTCGTTCAGCGCGATCTTCTCCAGCTCCATCGCCACCTTCAGCGTCGGATTGTCCTCGCCGCCGGTTTCCTTCAGCACCGCATGGCAGAGCTTCTGCATCGCCTTCGCGCGCGGGTCGTAATTCTTATAAACGCGGTGACCGAAGCCCATCAGACGGACGTCGTCGTTCGGATCCTTCACGCGGCGGATGAATTCCGGAATCTTATCAACCGTGCCGATCTCTTCGAGCATGTTGAGCGCCGCTTCGTTGGCGCCGCCGTGCGCTGGGCCCCAAAGGCAGGCGATGCCCGAGGAAATGCAGGCGAACGGGTTGGCCCCCGACGAACCGGCCAAGCGCACCGTCGAGGTCGAGGCGTTTTGCTCGTGGTCGGCGTGAAGGATGAAGAATACATCCATGGCCCGCGCCAGCACCGGATTGATCTTGTAGTCTTCGGCCGGCACCGCAAAGCACATGCGCAGGAAGTTCGAGGAATAATCGAGTTCGTTGCGCGGCGACACGAACGGCTGGCCGATCGAGTATTTGAACGCGCGTGCGGCAATCGTCGGCATCTTCGCGATCAGGCGATGACTCGCGACCACGCGTTGCTTGGCGTCGTTGATGTCGGTGCTGTCGTGGTAGAACGCCGCCAGCGCGCCGACCGTCCCGACCATGATCGCCATCGGATGGGCGTCGCGGCGGAAGCCTTCGAAGAAGCGATCGAACTGCGCGTGCAGCATCGTGTGATAGGTGATGTCCCGCTCGAAGCGCTTGTATTCGCCTTGATTGGGTAGCTCGCCGTTGGCGAGCAGGTAGCAGACTTCCAGGAAGTTTGAGTGCTCGGCCAGTTGGTCGATCGGGTAGCCGCGATAGAGCAGCACGCCCTCATCGCCGTCGATGTAGGTGATCTGGCTTTCGCATGACGCTGTCGAGGTAAAGCCCGGATCGAAAGTGAACACGCCGGTTTGCGCGTAGAGCTTGCGGATATCGACGACGTCCGGTCCGACGCTTCCGCCATACACTGGCAGCTCAAGCTGCTTGTTGTTCACGGTGATCGTGGCCGAAGGCTTCTTTGTGATTTTGCTTTGCATCGCCCGGTGTCCTCAAACTTGATCCGCAATCCGCGCCAGCGCTTCGCCGCGACCCAACAATTCCAATGTCTGGCCTAGGTCCGGTGAAGGCGAGCCGCCCGTAAGCGCCGCCCTCAAGCCAGGGCCGATTTGTCCTAAGCCAACGCCCTCGCTGGTAGCGAAAGCCTTAAGCGCGCCGCCAAGTGCTACATGGTCCCACGTTGGCTCTTTTTCGAGCGCGTCCCGCAGGCGCGAAAGACGTGGCTTGAAGTCGTCGTTGAGCAACTTTTTCGCTGTGTCGTCAAGCGATAGCGGTCGTTTCGCCAAGACGAAGCGCGCCTGTTCGGCAAGCTCTGGAATGGTCTTTGCCCGCTTTTTCAGCACCGGTATGGCGCGCGCCAAAGCAGCACGTGAGTCGTCGCCCAACGGCGCATCATCGCGCGCCTGAAGATGCTCTTCGACGAGGCGTGTCACACGTGCGTCATCGGCCAAAGAAAGGAAGTGTGCATTGACGGAATCGAGCTTTTTGAAGTCAAGCCGCGCCGGCGCCTTGCCGATCTGGCTGATTTCGAACTGCGGAATCGCTTCTTCCTTCGTCAAAATCTCATCGTGCCCCGGGCTCCAGCCGAGTCGCATCAGGTACGCGTTCATCGCTTCGGGCAGGTAACCCATGTCGCGCCATTCGTGGACGGCCTGCGCGCCGTGGCGTTTCGAAAGCTTCTTGCCGTCTTCGCCGTGAATCAGCGGGACGTGCGCGAACAATGGCGGCGTCCAATCGGCGGCGCGATAAATCACGATCTGCCGCGCCGCGTTGGTGAGGTGGTCGTCGCCACGGATGACGTGGGTCACGGCCATGTCGTGATCATCCACGACGACTGAGAGCATATAAGTCGGATTGCCGTCCGCGCGCAGCATCACGAGATCGTCGATGTCGCGGGCCTTGATGACGACGTCGCCTTGAATCAGATCGGCGTTGACGATCTCGCCATCGTCCGGCGCCCGCAGGCGCACTGTGAATGGCGCATCCGGCGAAGAGGGCGCCTTGCCGTCGCGATACGGCGACCGGATGGCGCGGCCTTCAGCGTGCGCGAGATTGCGCTGGGCTTCCTGCTCTTCGGCCGTCATGTAGCAGCGGAAAGCCGTCCCGCGCGCGATCATCTCTTCGGCCGCCTGACGGTGACGCTCAGCCCGTGCGAATTGATAGATGGTCTGGCCGTCGTGCTTGAGGCCCAGCCAGTCCATGCCTTCAAGGATCGCCGCGATCGCTTCTGGCGTGGAGCGGGCGCGATCGGTGTCTTCGATCCGGAGCAGGAAAGTCCCGCCCATCTTCTTGGCGAACAGCCAGTTGAAAAGGGCCGTGCGCGCGCCTCCGATATGGAGGTAGCCTGTGGGGGAGGGGGCGAAGCGTGTGACGACGCTCATGGGGGAGAATTCGGCGGGGTGGTCAAAACGCGCGCGTGGTAGCACGCGGCCCGCGTTTTCTCCTAGCCGCGCCCTGAGCGACCTCTGGGCGCTCCAGCGGGATCGTTGGATACTCTGGCTGCCGCCCGCGATGATCGCCGGCAGCGCAGCCTGGATGCTGGCGCCAACCGATCCACCGGTGTGGCTCGGCGGCGCCGCGTTCGTGTTCGGCATCGGCGTCGCTGTAGCGCTTGGCGCCACGCCTCACGCAACGCCAACCGGTTGGCAGGTTCGGTTGCGCCAGGTGCTTGGCGGGTTTTGCGCGCTGATCGCCGCTGCCGGCCTCGGCGCCATCGCCGCCCAGGTTCGCACTCAAAGCGTCGCGCAACCGGCGTTCGCCGCCTCCGAAGAACCTCGCGCTGTGGAAGGCTGGGTCATCGCCAACGACGCCAACGACAACGGCCCGCGTTTGCGTTTGCTTGTGCGCTCGATCGACGGAGTCACCGAACCGCCGCGCTATGTCCGCATGTCCGTGAGCGAAGCGGGGCTGCTCACGCCTGGGCGCGCGGCGCGCTGTTTCGGCGTGCTCGGACCGCCGTCCGGCCCGATGGCGCCTGGCGCTTACGATTTTGCGCGCCGGGCCTATTTCGAGCGCCTTGGCGCGACCGGCTTTTCCTTCGGCCGCTGTCGTCCGGCCAGCTTCGACGCGCCATCCTCGTGGTTCGATCGTCAGCGACTGCATCTTGCCGCAATGCGCGCCGATCTCTCCGCGGAAATTCAAAGTCTCGTACCCGGCAGAGGCGGCAGCATTGCCGCGGCGCTCATCTCGGGCGACCGCAGCGCTGTCGATCGCGATACGAACGAGATGCTTTTCAATGCCGGCCTGGGACACTTGCTGTCGGTTTCCGGCATTCACATGAGCATCGTGGGCGGCCTCGTATTCGCGGCGCTGCTCTGGACATTCTCGCTCATTTCGCCAATCGCGCTGCGCTTTCCGGTCAAGAAGATCGCGGCTGTCGGCGCGCTCATCGCTGTCGGCGCTTACCTCATCATCTCGGGGATCAACGTGCCTGCGTTGCGCTCCTTCATCATGGCCGCCGTCGCGTTCGGCGCGATCCTTCTCGATCGCCCTGCGATCTCCATGCGTGGCCTGGCGCTAGCCGCGTTCATCGTGATCTTGCTGTTTCCAGAATCTGTGCTCGACGCGAGCTTCCAGATGTCCTTCGCGGCCACGATGGCGCTGGTGGCGCTGTTTGAACTGCTGAGCCGCGCGCCGCATGCGCCAGTGCTGCCAACGCCGGGGCCGATCATCGGCTTCATGCAGTGGAGCACGCGCGCCGTTGGCGCCATCCTGCTGATTTCCATCGTCGCGGGCATCGCGACAGATCCGTTCGCGATGTACCATTT
>JADLHI010000465.1 GCA_020848895.1 Hyphomonadaceae bacterium | reverse complement strand
GGGGGCTGCCCCGGGCACAGGCCGCACCCGTAGCTCAGCTGGATAGAGCGCTGCCCTCCGAAGGCAGAGGTCAGGGGTTCGAATCCCTTCGGGTGCGCCATCTTTCCATTTGGCGCGTTTAAGACACACTCTCGGCACGCCATGGCTGAACCGGTCATCTATCGCAGGCGCGGCAGCGCCATTTCCCGCAGCGAGCGCGAATGGCGCGTGGAAGACGACGCCTTGGTCTCGCGCGGCGGTTCGGGCCGGCTGAAGCGCTATCGCTGGTCGGACATCGTCAGTGTTCGCCTCATTCACGATCCCGCGCCCGCTCGTCCCTGGCGCTACGTGTTCGAACTTCAGCCCAAGCATGCGCGCAAGATTGTTATCGACAACGCCCACTATCTCGGCGAACGCACCTTCGAGGAGCGTTCGGAGACGTACACGCCTTTCGTTCGCGCCGCCGTCGCGCGCTGGGCGCAGACGCATCCCAAAGGCCGCGCCCTCATCGGCGAGACGCCGAAGCGCTACTTCTTCTTGATGATCGCCTCGCTGCTCGGCCTTGGCGTGTTGGCGTACGTGCTCGTGGCGGCGCCGACGCCGTTCGATGCATCGCCTTACGCGGTGGCCGTGAAGTTGGGGATCATATTGTTGATGTTACCGATTTTCTGGCGGCTCGTGCTGAAGGCGGTGCCGCGCGGCGTGGCCCCAGATGAAATTCCCGAGCGCGCGCTGCCGCCCGGTCCCGGCCCGGGTTAATCGAAAGTTTAGGCCACTGTCCCATAAGGCGTAATGGAGGTTCTTCCGTGCGCCAGAAAGACGGCCGTCGCGACTTGTCATTGATCCGCGCCAGCGGCTCGACCGCGCGCGTGCTCAATCTGTGTCTCGCCTTTGAGCGCTTCGGCGACACCGATGACTACAAGAACAAGCCGCTGTTCAAGAACCCACGCCTCAATCGCGCGCTCATTCTAAAGCACGTGGTTCGCCCCCATGAGCGCGAACTCTTCACGCGTCCGACCACGACGGCGACTAAGGTTATCCTTCCTTATGCGGCTGAAGCGCTTGAGCTTGGCGGCGTCAGCTTCATGATCAACGAAATCCGCTTCGAGCGCCTGCTGAAGGACGCCGTTGGCGGATACACCACCGATGCCGACGTCATCGCCGATGCCGAATTGTTGCGGGTATTGGCGGCGCTGCCGTCGTTCGATCCATTCTTGCTGCGCGAACGCCTGCGCGTTATCGGCATCGATCCGGCGCGCAGCTATTTCGATATCGCAGAAGCGGACATCGCGCGGATGCGCGCTTTCGTCGGCAAGGAGATTGCGCAGCTTGTGAGCCTCGCTTTCGCGACGGGCGGCGTCGATGCCGGCGGCCTTTCGCAGCGCCTTGCGGACAAGCTGATGACGGACGAGACGGCAAAGACGCTCGACCCATTGCGCGAGACGCTGCGCCTTTCCGGCGAGGAATACATTGAAGGCGTCTTCGCCTGGAAAGGCTTTCTCTATTATAAGTGGCTGATGGACGAGATTCGTCCAGGCCTCGCGGAGTTCAAGCCGCGCTTTGCCGGCCTGCGCATTTCGCAAGCATCCGCCGACGAACGTCGCGATCTTGCGGAAACCCGCCGCGACATCCTTATAAAGATGGAGTTGGCGCTCGGACGCGTCGACGAGACCTTGCTCGAATACGGCGTTGCGTTCGCAGCGCTCGCGGAAGGTCAACCCTCTGCTTTCCGCACCTTCCTGCTCAAGGCGCCGTCGCTCTTCATTCCGATCGGCGAGGCGGTTGGCGTCATTCGCCACATCAATTCGTTCTGGCGCTTCCGTTTCCCGGACGGGGCGACGCCGATGATGGAAGCTGACGAAGCGATCGAAGTTCTTCACGACTTTGAGACGACCATAGAGGGCGTCGATTTCGTCAAGGACAAGAACGAGCACAAGCTCGCCAGCTAGTCAGGGCGCCAGTCAGGGCAGGGCGCGCCGGAAGATGAGATCGCGGCTCAGCGCGCTGAGCTGCGTCCGCCCGCACAGCGCCATCGTACGCCGCACCTCGCTATCGATGATGTCGAGCGCGCGCCGCACGCCGGCCTCGCCGCCCGCGGCGAGCCCATAAAGATAGGCGCGGCCGATCGCGACCGCATTCGCGCCCAACGCCAGCGCTTTCACGACATCGCTGCCGCGCCGCACGCCGCCATCCAGAATGATCTCGACCTTGCCGGCCACCGCATCGGCGATTGCAGGCAGCGTATCGATGCTGGCCGGCGCCGTGTCGAGTTGGCGTCCGCCGTGGTTCGACACCCACACCGCATCGGCGCCGATGCTGACGCAGCGTTGCGCATCCTCGGGCGTAGCAATCCCTTTGATCGCAAGTTTGCCGTCCCAGGTTTCGCGTAGCCAGCGGACGTCGTCCCAGGTCACCGCGCGGTCGAACTGCGCATTGATGAAATCGATCAGGCCGGTGTTCATGCGTATATGCGTGAAATTCGCCGGCCGAATTTCCGACGTTGTCGCAAGGTCCCAGAGGTAGCCCGGCGCGGCTAGCGCTTGCGTCGCCGTGCGCCAGGTCACCTTCGGCGGCACGGTGAAATCGTTGGCGCCGTCGCGTTCGCGATTGCCCACGACGGGGACGTCCACGGTGAGAATGATGGCGCTGAATCCAGCCGCCTTGGCGCGCGCAAGCACCTCTTTCACCAATTCGCGGTCCCGCCAGACATAGACCTGGAACCATTTGGGCCCAGGGTTCACCGCCGCAATTTCCTCGACGCTCGCCGATGCAAGCGTCGAGCACGTATAGGGCACGCCCGCGGCGTGCGCGGCGCGCGCCACCGCCAATTCGCCGGCGCGCGGATGAAAAAGCCGAGAGGTCGCGGTCGGGCTGATGAAGAAGGGCGACGCTGATGGCGCGCCCATGATGGTGGTCGAAGTGTCGATCTTGTCGACATCCTTCAGCGCCTCCCAAACCAGTTCGATGTCGCGAAACCGCGATACGTTCCGCGCCAGCGTCACCTCATCGTCGGCGCCGCCGTCGATATAGTCGAACACCATTCTCGGCAGCCGTTCCCGCGCCATGCGGCGCAAATCGGCGATATTCCGCGCTCTGGCGATGGACGAGGGGAGGTAAGCCGGCTGAGACATGGCTGTTTTCTGAGGCCGAGCGCCGCACCCTGCAAGCTAAAGCCGCCCGGCCTTGCCTCTGTGCCCGGCTCCGCGTAGGAAACCGCCCTTCCGCGGCGGCCTCCAGGCCACCGTCCGGCGCCGCCTTAGCTCAGCCGGTAGAGCACCGCATTCGTAATGCGGGGGTCGCGTGTTCGAGTCACGCAGGCGGCACCAT
>JADLHI010000464.1 GCA_020848895.1 Hyphomonadaceae bacterium | reverse complement strand
TAGAAGCCATGCGCACGGGCGCCGGATCGCCCTGCCCCAAAAGATCGAGATCGCCGGTGCTTCGATACGGGACGGGCGCCCATAGCGAAAACAGCATCGCGCCCTTCAACACGAATTGATCGCGATAGGCGCTTTGCGCCAGGCGATAGAGTAAGCGTTCGATGGCGAAGCGCAGCATGAGCAATTGCGCATTGTCGCCGCGCGCGCGGGCCTGATCGGTCAAACGCGTGCGCACCGACACGCCGATATTCTTGAGCGGCGCGCGCGTCATAGCCCTTGCTCAAGGTAAGGGCGCATCACCGTGACGACACGATCGGCGGTCGCGGCGCGCCAAAGATCGTCAGCGCTTGCGCGTTTGCTTCTAAGCGCGTCGCGCAGAGCTTCGATCGCTACATCGAGCCCGACCTTCGAGCGGTGTTTGAAACAATCGGCAACGGTTTTCGCAGGCGTCGTGATCGGCACCGACACCCCATCGATACGATGGTGTTTGACGCCCATCGTCAGAGCAGCCCCACTGGCGCGAATAATCTTGAGTTTGACCGGCGGCTTGGTCGGCGCCCATGCCTTCGATGGCATCAGCATCCAGACCGCGTGCGGCGTCTGGGTGGTCAGCTCGTGAAATTGCAGCGCCGACAGCAGGCCAATAACGCCGCTCGGCGCCGCTTTCGTTGCTTCAGCCAGGCTATGCGCCACCGACAGATCGGCGCCGGCAAGTTGGTAGAGACCACGTGAGGGTTGGATCAGCAGCCCCTCTTCTTGCAGACGGCGCAGATAGACGCGCGGCACGCCAATGGCGTCGAACTCACGCGTGCGTACGACGCCCTGCCGGCGGGCAAGGTTGATGGCGCGGTCCCGGTGACTCAGCGTGGTCATGGACCCCATGTTACATTTCCTAGGTAGTCCCGTTCAAGCACCTAGCTTTTGTAACCCATGAGAAATCGTCGGACTTGACGGGCCCGGAACGAATGCGGAACAACCATGTCATGCTCCGTTTCGCAACCCAGCACTTTGAGAGTCTGCGCCCTTACCGATGGCGGCTGGAGCGCATGCTCGCCGCCTGTCGGCCCAAATGGGGGCCGGACCACAAAGCAATCCAGGCCGCGTTGACGACGCTCGACCGTGCGGCGGAAATGAACCTTGAGCCAGCGGATTTCGAGACCTTCCGATCACCCTGGATTCCAGAAGACCACAGCTAGGAAGCCTCATGCGGATCGGCACTTGGAATGTTGAATACGCCTACGAGAAACGCCTCGACGCGCTCCACGCAAAACTCGCCGAACACCCAGCCGATATTTGGGTGCTCACCGAGACTCATGACGCGCTCGTCCCGCCGGGCTGCACCTTCGCCGCTCATTCCGCGCCGCGACCGAAGAATTGGTCGGGCATTCGCCCCGGCAGCAGATGGGTGTCGATCTGGAGCCGTTACCCGATTTTGCGGCAAGTCGATTTACCGGAAGCCGACAAGGAGCGCACAATCGCCGCGCTCCTCGATCTCGGCGGCGATGCGAGCATGCTGGTGTACGGCACCGTGTTGCCTTGGAAGGGCGACCGCGAAAAGTTCGATTGGTCCGAGCACCATCGCGTCATCGCCGAACAGTGCGCGGAATGGCTAAAGCTACGCGACCTTCACGCCGATGCGGCGCTCTGCATCGCCGGCGATTACAACACCGATCTCGGCACCGGGGCTTATTACGGCACTAAGGCGGGGATCGCTGCGCTCAAGAGCGGCCTCGAAAGTTGCGATCTTTACTGCGCGACGGCGCCAGATGTGTTTCCCAAAGGTTGGTTGCCCTATCCGCCGATCGATCACATCGCCTTGCCTGCGGCGTGGAAGACCAAGACCTCCGTCGTCGCCGCTTGGCCTGCGGACAAGCCAAATCTCTCCGACCACAGCGGCATGGTTGTCGCGGTCGGTGAGCCCGCGCCGACGCGCGCCCCGACCAAGACCAAGGAGGAGATCGTCGCGCGCGCCGCTGACGCGGCCTTCGGCAAACCCTTGGTCACCAATGTGCAGCGCTCGATACTCGCGGAGGTCATTGTCGCCGAAGCGCTTGAGCCTGCTTGGACATGGTGCGCGGCGGACTACGCCTCATGTGATTTCCGTCATCACGCCGGTGCGCGTCTTGAGGTCAAGCAGTCGGCAGCGCTGCAAACCTGGAACGCAGACTCAAAGCGCATCAGCAAGGCGTCGTTCGACATCGCCGCACGCACCGGCGAATATGTGGATGGCGCAGCCTGGGTGGATGGCGTTGGGC
The DNA here is from genome assembly GCA_020848895.1 of Hyphomonadaceae bacterium. Classification (GTDB taxonomy): domain Bacteria; phylum Pseudomonadota; class Alphaproteobacteria; order Caulobacterales; family Aquidulcibacteraceae; genus Vitreimonas. The sequence continues at coordinate 446 of JADLHI010000464.1, read as the reverse complement.
GGAACGCCGATATCTATGTCTTCGCCTATCACCCCATCGCCGACGCCTCCGCCGATCACCGCGAGCCCGCGCAATGGCAATTCTATGTGGTTCTGGAAAGCGCTCTCCCGGCGCAGAAGTCGCTCGCGCTGTCCGGTGTCGCGGCGCTGGCCAAGCCCGTCGATTTCTCTGGGCTGCGTGAGGGCGTTGAGCACGCGCTGGCGGCGCTGAGCACTCAGCAAACGTAAGAACGCACTTCGTGTGCCATCGTGCTCGCCAACGTCAAGGGACGCTAACGCTCTGTCGCCCTTGACGTCGGCTGCGCGCGCTGGCGGTTCTGAACCTGTCGGGACGCGGGGCGCGTCCCTTCTTTTGGCGGCATAAAAAGAGCGCCTCCCGGCGCGGGGTCGAACTCGGGGCTGAGGCTTGGTTTCGGCAATTCTTACGCGCTTGCTGTCGTCATTCCT
>JADLHI010000463.1 GCA_020848895.1 Hyphomonadaceae bacterium | reverse complement strand
GCGGTTCAAGCTGTGTGTCGAGGAAGCGGCGATTGTAGAGGCCGGTGAGCTGGTCGGTGATCGCTAGTTCCAGGCTCTGATCGAGGCGTTGGCGCAGCGCATCCATGTAGCGCTTGCGGCGCATCAATGTGCGGGCGCGGGCGACGATCTCTTCTTCGTCGATGGGACGAAGAATGATGTCGTGGGCGCCGAGTTCGAGCGCGCGTAGGGCGCGCTTGCGGTCGTCGGGGTCAACGATCGCCAGGATGGGCAGGTGGCGCGTGGCTTCGCCGGAGCGCATGCGGGCGATGACGCGAAAGCCGTCGAAACTCTTGGCGTGCACCGAGACGACGGCGAGATCTGGCGGGCCGCCGGCGTCCTCGCCGATGAGCGAAACCCGATGCTCGACGCCGAGCGCGGTTTGGATGCGTTTGATCTGGGTCGGGTTGTCGTCGACCACGAGAACGTTGCCGGCGAAGACGCGGTGCTGATCGACGGCGTCGGGGCGGGAATCGTCGCCGATAAGGCCGAGGCGCCGGCTGCTGGCCTCGCGGGCGCGGAGTTCGTCGGTGACGACCTTCAGCGTCAGCAAGCTTTTGACGCGCGCCATGAGCTGCACATCGTCAATCGGCTTGGTCAGAAATTCTTCGGCGCCCGATTGCAGCCCGCGCACGCGGTTATCGCGATCGTCCAAGGTCGTAAGGATGACGACCGGGATATGGCGTGTCTCCGGCATCGATTTGAGGCGCCGGCAGGCTTCGTAGCCGTCGATGCCGCCCGGCATCATCACGTCCATCAAAATGAGGTCTGGCTTTTCGCGCTTGGCGAGTTGCACGCCTTCTTCGCCGCGCGTCGCCATCAGCACTTCGTAATAGTCAGCCGTCAGCATCGCCTCGAGAAGACGGCGGTTGGCTTCCAGATCGTCGACTACGAGGATGCGCGCGCTCAAGCGGTCTCCTCAGCCAATGAACTTGCGGATAGTTTCTAAGAACGTCGTCACCGAAATCGGCTTCGAGAGGTACGCATCGCACCCCGCGGCCATGATTTTCTGCTCATCGCCGCGCATGGCGAAGGCGGTGACGGCGACGATGGGGATGTGCTTCATCGTTTCGTCCTTCTTCAGACGATCGGTGAGTTCCAGGCCGGAAATCTCCGGCAGCTGGATATCCATGATGATGAGATCAGGCTTGTGTTCGCGCGCCAGCGGAATGGCTTGGCGGCCGTCACGCGATTTGACGGTCTTGTAGCCGAACGCTTCCAACAGGTCGTTGAACAGCCTCATATTGAGTTCGCTGTCTTCGACGATGAGAACGGTCTTGGCCATGAACCCGCTTCGCTTCCGCGACCCCCGCGCCCGTTTTGAGCGTCTTGTTACCGCTTTATAGCGGAGGGGCCTTAACAACCCATCGCAACATCAGCAATTTGGCCTATCTCGTTAAGATCGGCTTAAGGATTGAAGCATGCGTCTCGGCGTGGATTTCGGCGGCACCAAAATCGAGGCGGCGCTGCTTGATTCAAAGGGAGAAATCCGGGTGCGGGAGCGAGTCCCAAATCCTGGGGATTATCGGGCTGCCGTTCGTGCCGTGGCCGATCTGACGGCGCGAATCGAGCAGCAAACGGGCGCCCGCGCCGACACGGTGGGCGTCGCCATGCCTGGCTCGCTCTCGCCGCTGACGGGACTGGTGCGGAATTCGAACTCGGTTTGGCTGAACGGCAAGCCGTTCTTCGATGACCTCAAAGCCGCGCTTGCACGGCCCGTGCGCGTCGAGAATGACGCGAACTGCTTTGCGCTCTCGGAAGCGGTGGATGGGGCAGCCGCCGGTGCGCGCGTGGTGTTTGGCGTGATCATCGGCACCGGGTGCGGCGGCGGGGTTGTTGTCGAGCGCAAAGTCATCGAAGGCGCGAGCGGCATTGGCGGCGAGTGGGGCCACACGCCGTTGCCGTGGGCGCGGCCCGATGAAGTGCAGCCGCGCGATTGGTGCGGGCGCGTTGGCTGCTTGGAGCAATGGCTTTCCGGCACCGGCTTTAAGCGCTGGGCCGGGATGAGCGCGGGCGAGGCGAATGAGAAGGCGCTCGCCGGCGATCCGCACGCACGCGTGCTGCTGGACCTGCTGGCCGATCGCATCGCCCGCGCGCTCGCAGTCGTGATCGACATCCTCGATCCGGACGCCATCGTGTTCGGCGGCGGCGTCTCGAATATCGATAGCTTGTACCCAAGCATTCGCGGCAAGCTGATCGCGCATGTGTTCTCCGACTATATCGGCGCCAAGATCGTAAAGAACAAACACGGCGATAGTTCTGGCGTTCGTGGGGCGGCTTGGCTTTTTGATGCGGATGGGGCTGCGTCGGAGAATATGGCGTGAGAAGCGCTCTTGGTTCTGGGCTGGTGACTGCGGGCGTCATTGGTGTGTCGCTTGTGGTTGGGGCGCTTGCCGGGGCCTATTCGTGGTTCGCCACTGCGCAGAGCATTTCGCACCGACAAGATGGCGACGACATCAATCTCGTCGGGAATTTCTTGGCCAGCGATAGCCTGCTCGCGGGTTTGATTGCCGGGGTGCTAGCGACAGTTTTAGTGGCCGCGCTTCTGTCCTTGGTGGCCCATCTCATGACGAAGAAGTCTTCGTCGTCATGATCCTCTGCCGCGCCTGCGCATCGGAAACGGCAACACCGCAGTGCGCCAGCTGCGGCGAAGAACAGCCGTTGGAACACGCCGAGCTTTCGCAGCTCTCGATTGCGCACTTAGATTGCGACGCGTTCTACGCCTCCATCGAAAAGCGCGACGACCCCAGCCTGCAGCCGTTTCCTGTCATCGTCGGCGGCGGCAAGCGTGGCGTCGTCTCCACCTGCTGCTACGTCGCCCGCGCCTACGGCGTGCGCAGCGCCATGCCCATGTTCAAGGCGCTGCAGCTTTGTCCGCAGGCGAAAGTCGTGCATGGGGATATGCGCAAGTACGTCGATGAAGGGCGCGCGATCCGGCGGATGATGGAGAACTTGACGCCGCAAGTGCAGCCGCTGTCGATCGACGAGGCATTTATGGATT
>JADLHI010000462.1 GCA_020848895.1 Hyphomonadaceae bacterium | reverse complement strand
GCCATCGGGCTGTTTTGACACCCCGCCCGGCGCACCCTATCTCACTGCCGCTTTGGCCAATCCGACTCAATCCTCCGCCCCCACCGGCGCGCTCGTGCTTGCCGATGGTTCCGTTTTTCTGGGCGAAGGGCTTGGCGCCATCGGCACCGCCGAGGGCGAGGTCTGCTTCAACACCTCGATGACCGGCTACCAGGAGATCCTGACGGACCCCTCCTACGCCGCCCAGATCGTCGCCTTCACCTTTCCGCACATAGGCAATGTCGGGACCAACAACGAAGACATCGAAACTTCTTCGCCGGCCGCCGCGGCAGCTGCGCGCGGCGCTGTGTTCCGCACCCGCCCGACGCCGCCGTCGAATTGGCGCAGCGACGATGACCTCGATAGCTGGATGAAAAAGCGCAATGTCGTGGGTCTTGCTGGCCTCGACACGCGCGCGCTGACCAAGCGCATCCGCGAGCAAGGCATGCCGAACGCCGTCATCGCGCACGCTCCCGACGGCAAGTTCGATCTCGAAGCGCTGAAGAAGCGCGCCAAGGTATGGCACGGCCTCGATGGCCTCGACCTCGCGAAGGAAGTCACGACCGCGCAAAGCTACGTCGTGAACGAGAAGCTCTGGCAGCTTTCGATCGGCATTCCGGAAGTGAAAAAACCGAAATTCACGGTCGTGGTCATGGACTATGGCGTGAAGCGCAACATCCTCCGTGCGCTTGGTGAAATCGGCGCACGCACGATCGTGTTGCCGGCCACTGCCACCGCCGAAGAAGCGCTCGCGCACAATCCGGACGGCATTCTGCTTTCAAACGGCCCCGGCGATCCGGCCGCGACCGGCGTTTACGCCGCGCCGCAAATCAAAAAGCTCGTCGATAGCGGCAAGCCAGTGATGGGCGTGTGCCTCGGTCACCAAATGCTCGGCCTCGCGCTCGGCGCGAAGACGCACAAGATGGCGCAAGGCCATCACGGCGCGAACCACCCGGTGAAAGATCAATCGACCGGCAAAGTCGAAATCGTCTCGATGAACCACGGTTTTGCGATCGATACAAAGACACTGCCGAAAGGCGTGAAGGAAACCCACGTCTCGCTGTTCGATGGCTCCAATTGCGGCATCGAAGTCGAAGGCAAGCCGGTGTTCTCGGTGCAATACCACCCGGAAGCCAGCCCCGGCCCGCAAGACAGCCACTACCTCTTCGAACGCTTCGCGAAACTGATGGCGAAGAAAACGAAGAGCGCGGCTTAATCTGGACCGCCGGCGCCTCGTGCTTACGCCGCGGCCTCCGCCGTCACCGACAGGCGTAACCCCATTGCCTTCAACACGCTCAGCAATGTCGTCAGCCGAGGATTGCCATCGGCGCTGAGCGATTTGTAGAGCGCTTCGCGTGCGAGCCCAGTGCGCTCCGCGATCATCGCCATACCTTGCGAGCGCGCGATATCACCCAAAGTGGCGGCGATGATCTGTGCGTCCCCGTCTTCCAGCGCAGCATCGAGATAAGCCGCCACCGCTTCGGGGCTATCGATATAGTCGGCGCTGTCATAGGCGCGTGTGGGTACCTTGCTCATCGCTTCTCAGCCTTCCAATCTTCCCACAGCGCAAGCGCTGTCTTGATGTCCGACGCTTGCGTTGACTTGTCGCCGCCAGCGAGCAGCAGGATCAGGTCTGCGCCGTGGGCGGCGTAGTAAACGCGATATCCAGGACCAACATCGATCCTCAACTCACTCACACCCTTGCCGATCGGGCGCACATCGCCGGCATTGCCATCGGCAAGACGCCGGATGCGCATATCGATCCGTGCGCGACCTTTGAGATCGCGCAAACTCCGCAACCAAACGTCAAACACATCGGTCCGAAGAAGCTGCGGCACGGGTGAAATGTAATGTATATATTACATTGCGTCAAGCCCATCGTCCGAAATCAACCGAAGCTCGCAGCACAGCCATTACCTCTTCGAACGCTTCGCGAAACTGATGGCGAAGAAAACGAAGAGCGCGGCTTAGTCCGCTTAAATGCGGCACTCCGTTAGGCACGGTCTATTAAGAAACTGAGTTAATAACCGTAAGCAATGTTCGCTTTTTTGGACGTTGCTTGGAATCGCTTGCGCCGGGACAGCGGCGATACACTCCTGCAAAACGCCCGCAGGCGCTTCCTGACTTTCACCGCCGCACTGACCATCCTGATCGCCACGATCTGGATCGCGTTGACTGGCGCCAGCGTCATTGAAGGGCGTCCCTTTGTGGCGATCCTCTGCGGGCTTGTGCCTCTCGTCTTTACGCCGTTCCCGTATTTTGCGCTGCGCACCAATGTCAGCCTCGACCTGCTCTCTCACGCTTACCTCATCACGCTCTATGGCGCTGTGACGCTCACCGTCGGCGCGTTAGGCGGCGTCGTTTCCACCACTTCATTTTTTCTGATGCTGTTGCCGTTGCTTGGCACGCTATTGTTCGGCATCCGCGTCGGATTGATTTGGGTCGCCATCGTTGTGGCGACGTACGCTGGATTGCATGTGCTGCGCGATGCCCTGCCGCCCTCCACCTACGAGGTGATGGGCGATCCGCCGAATGACTGGATGCGCATGCAAGAGGTGTCGTTCTGGAACGCCAGCATGCTCACTCTGCTTTCGTTGGCGGGCGCTTGCTCGGTCGCGAATTTCCGCGCCATTGTTGGAAAATCCAGCGACCTTTTGGCGGAAGCAGCCCGTCAAACAGAGGATGCCAAGGCGGCTCAGACCGCCGCCGAAGATCTGGCGCGCTCCAAAGCCCAGTTCATGTCCAATGTCAGCCACGAGTTGCGAACGCCGCTCAACGCGGTGATCGGCTACAGCGAGATGCTCATTGAAAGCGCCGAGGAGCGCGGCGCCGACGAAGACGCCGGCGATGGCCGCAGAGTTTTGGAAGCGGCGCTCAAGCTGCGCGGCATGGTCAACGACATTTTGAAATTGGCCGCCGTCGACACCGGCAAGCTGACCGTCGATGCAGAGGAATGCCACCCCGCGCACCTTGCCGCCGAAGCAATTGAATTTATCGAGCCCTTGCTGCAGTCAAAACAAAACCGCATCGTGTTCGAAGACGCGACAGAGCCTGGAGCGTGGCTCACCGACAGCGAAAAACTCGGCGTGTGTATTCGCAACCTACTCGCCAATGCCGCACACTGCACCGACAAGGGAGAGATCGTGCTTCGCCTCGCCCACGACAAAGCGCGTTCGCATCTCCTCGTCGAGTTGGAAGATAGCGGTCCCCGGATCGCCCCCGAGCAAGTCGACTCCCTATTTGAGCCGTTCGCTCAGCCTGGCATGGCCGGCGCGCGGCACTACGAAGGCATGGCTCTCAATCTTGCCCTCACCCGGCGCTTCGCTCGCTTGCTTGGTGGAGAATTGTCTGTGCGCAGCGACGCCGCGACACGCGGCGCGAGCTTTCATTTGAACATCCCCGCGAACTTCATTGGCGCCGGGCCGCGATCTTCCTAGGGCGGCGGAGCCTGTGACTTAGGCCAACGTGGTCTTTGCGCCCGCGCTGCTGTACATTGAAGCAGGCGGGAGGCAAGCGCGTGATCTTACGGCGCGTCATCGAACATCTGCGCAAGCAGGAATGGACAGCCATCGCGATCGATTTTGTGATCGTGGTGGTCGGCGTCTTCGTCGGCATGCAGGTAACCAATTGGAACGAGGCGCGCGCCAATCGCGGCATCGTTGACCGCCATCTGGCCGAAATCGTCGAGGACTTGGACTCACACCTTGCGCTCAACGACGCGCTCTACGGCTCTGCCGTCGCGCGGGTTGGCGCCGTCGACTACATCTACGAGCGCGCCTTCAATCGCGAATTGCCCAGGACTCTGGTGCTCTCAACCGAAAGCTGGGACGCGCCGCCGACGCCGCCAATCTCGCCTGATCGCCTCGATAATCTGATGGGTTCGATCAATTTGGTGCGCATCACGGTCGGCTCGCGCATCGCCTATGAATCGCTCATCAGTTCGGGCCATCTGAGCCTCATCGAAAATCGCGACCTCGCACGGGAAATCCAACTCTATTACGGCCTCTACGACGACCTGATGGACACGCAGGCCGTCTTCCGGGGCTTCCGCAACAGCGGGGTTGCGGCCAATTGGGCGAACGGCGTTTCCTCGTTCGACGAGCGTCCCGCTTCAGAACTCATCGCGCTCGCACGCGAAAACCCTGAGTTCGCCGCCTATCTCCGCACGCAACGGGAATGGGCCATCATGCACGCCGGCCTGCTGGAAGAGCTGCGCGTCGAGAGCGTGAAATTGCGCGACGCCATCAATGCGGAACGACGGCGCATTTCATGATTGCGGCCTAAGCGCCCGGTTCGCTGCGGGCTCTTGCAACT
>JADLHI010000461.1 GCA_020848895.1 Hyphomonadaceae bacterium | reverse complement strand
CGTCACAATTGGATGTGGTTCTGGCTCGATTTGTTTCTCTGCGTGGTGATGATCGCGATGGCCTTCATTCGACATGCTCGCGACCTGCGCCGCAGAGCGCCCCCACCCCACCGCTAACGGCAGAGGAGAAGAAATGACGAGCATGCTTGAGCGCGCCACCACTGCGCTGATCATCAGTAGCGCCGAAGACGGCCCCGAACACCTGGACGTAAGCCTAGAGTTAGACGGTGAAGAGTGGCGCGACATTGCCAGCACCGTCTTGGCCGCCGCGCTGGATTTTACCGATGAGGAAATCGAGCGCATCTCACAAGAGATTACCGGGTCCATAGGCAACGTTGCGGGACGCGGAACTGTGCGGCGCGTTCAAATCGCCATGCTCAAGCTCAAAGGCGAAGCGGGCCTTGCAAAGGAAACGCACAATGAGTGACGCAGTCTGTAAGGGCGCTTGGCAGCTTGGGTCCGCTTGTGGTGAATGCTCTCGCTGTATCACCGATGCGCCGCGTGCTGCTCGCGCTCTTTATGAGCGCGCGACCGAAGCGGAAAACAATCTGCGCACCGGCTATCTGATCGAGGGGCCAGGGCCATGCTACCTGTACGTCGCTGGGGGTGCAGAGTTCGGCAAATCGCATTTCGATTGGACGGCTGACGCCAACCGAGCGCTCCGCTTCACCAACATGACGCAAGCCGACGAGTTCTTTTGCGCGCTGCGCACAATGAACCGCGAGCTATTTACGAGCGCCTTTCCGCAGGAGCCCCGCCCGGTGGCGCACTCGTGGGTGTCGCTATGAGGCCAGAGCACGACTTCCAGAAGGCGCAACCCTAATGCCGCACCTATCCAGACGTGCTGCGCTCTCGCTTGCTGTCGGCGCTGCCGCATCCCCGCTCTTGCCCGCAATCGCCGTCGCAGCACCGCCCACGCTTTTCCCTGTGTGGACCGTAGGAACGCCGGGCGAGATGAACTGGCGCGTGATCGCGGCTGCCACCGAAGATGCGGCGCGCAAGCTCTGGCTCGAATGGGAGAGCCTTGACGACGCAGACGAGGACGACATTCCAGAATTGGACGTTCGGCCAACCAACCCCGCCGTTGTGGAGCCGCAAGAATACGAGAGCGAGATTTCGTTGACCTGCGAGCAATACGAAAGCCTCGGTTGGGATCAAATCTGCGAGCGCTGTCAGTGCGAGAGCGACCCGTCGAACTATCGCGTGCTCCCCGCAATGGAGGGGAAGTCCAGCTTCGTCGTCTGTCACGATTGCATGCGCACCGAAGATTGGAAGCACATCGATCCCGACATGTACGAGGAAGAATTGGCGGCAGAGCGTGAATCTCAAACCGCGCAGGCCCCGAAACAGGCGCAGCCCAATGAATGAAATGCGCGCAATCTCGCTTTGGCAGCCGTGGGCGTCGCTATGCTTTACGGCGTTTCCCGGCGAGGAATTTCCGATCAAGCGGCACGAGACGCGCGGCTGGCCGTTGCCGCAATCTATGGTCGGGCAACGTGTAATCATCCACGCCGCCAAAAACCGCAAAGGGCTCGGGCGCGGGATGGATGCGGCGCTTCACGATCTGTGCATGGACGCCTTCGGCTGCGGCTATAACTACTCCCTGCCGTTCGGCGCCGCCATTGGGACCGCGCGCCTAGTGTTGTCGTTGCGTATGGAAGAATGCCAGCCAACAAACGACAGCGACGAAATCGCGGGTGATTGGAGCGATGGCCGGTTTGCGTGGCGACTGAGCGAGGCGCGGGCGTTCAAAGAGCCGCTGGCAATGATCGGGCGGCAAGGCTTCTGGAAACCGACCGAGGACATCAGCGCGGCGCTGCACACACAGCGGCCCGCGCTTGGGGAGCAACACTACCACGTGTGCGAAGCGTGCTTTCGCATCCGATGCCACGGCACCAAGCACATCGAGTCCCACATCTGCGAGACGTGCGGCGCTGGCCCGTTCACCGATGGCTGGCTCTCATATCGCTTAGCGCACGAAGCCATGGTGGAGATGAAATCTCAAGCCGCACTGGCCTCTGCGACTGTCGCGGTCTCGCAAGACGACGCGCGGAAAGGGCTCGACACGTGAGCCTCTTCGGCGACGAGCTCCCGCGCGCGGTGTCGATCGACCGCCAGATTGAATGCGTCGAGCGCGAGCTTAAGCAGCGCGCCTACGTTTACCCCCGCCGCATCGAGGCCGGGAAAATGACACAGGAACAGAGCGACCGCGAAGTCGCCTGCATGGAAGCGGTTGCCGCAACGCTTCGCGCCCTCGAGCTCGTGCGCTCCGCGCTCCGATCGGCGCAGGCGCTTGCGGCGAACGAAGCCGACCAGCGCGGCGACAATGACCGGGCGTATGAGCCGCGCGCCGGCGACGTGCTCGAGCTCGTGGCGAAGGCCTTGGCGGCGATCCGATGAGCGGCCCCGAATGGAAGCCCGACCTCGCGACGCTTCTGTGGGTTCTCGATGGTATCAGGGCGGCGCCAATCATCGCCACCGAACAGGCGATGCCGCCGGCGATGGAGCGGTTTACGAAGGAAGAGCTCGCCCGGGCCGCGATCGCGATCACGAAGAAGGCCCTCGTCCAAAGTCTCGAAGACGAGATCGCGCGGCGCAGGAATTAACCAGCCAACGTAAACGCGCCAACGTGGCCTACGTAAAAAATCGGCCCGCCGGGTTAATGGCGGGCCGATTGCTTAACGGGGCGAGGGGAGTCAGGCGACGCTCGCCCACTTTTCGCGACGCACGATTTGGCTGATCGTCGGTTGCGCGACGCCGTAGGTCTTGGCCAGTTGGCCTTGCGACTTTTCCTTCGCCGCAAACGCCCGGCGAATCTCGCGCACGTCTTCCGCCGAAAGTTTGGCCGCATGGTTTTTGCTGCCTTGAACGGATGGTCTCGGCGCCCGCATCGCTTCGCGATTGAGCGTTGCGCGCTTGGCGTCGCCGCGCAGGAGGCGTTCGGGCGTGCGGCGCGTCCAATGCGCGTCGCCCGATGGATGGCGATAGAGCCCGGTTCGGATTGCGTGCTGCATGTTCGCCGACGCCGTGACGATCGCCAAGTTGCTGGCGCGGCAGTTCGGCTTGTCGCCGTCGTCGTGGTTTGCTTCCATGCCCGGCGCGATCGGGCCGACAAAGAAGGTGAGGGCGACGAGGCGGTGCACGGTGAACGTGCGAGTTCGGTTGTTCGCCGAAAGCCCGCAGTATGTGTAGCCGGATCGGTTGCGATTGAGCTTGAGGATGCGCCCGGTCTTGGCGTTGCGGACCCGGCCTTCGGATGAGACCTCGTAGCGGGGCCAGCCCTCGATCGTCCGCCACTCTTCCGGGTCGCCCGCCATCGGGCCGATTATAGCCCGATGGCGTTGCAGGCGCTAGGCGGTTTGACGGTCCCGGCGAAGCGAGACGAGGCGGCGTGCGGCCTCCGAGGCATCCCAATGCCCGGAGGGGGCGCTATCGCGCTGTGCGCCGCGTTGGCAGGCTTGGGGAGCGGGGCGGGCGGAGAGACCAATGGCCCAAAGCCCCGCCGCTTTTGCCAGTTCTAGGAAGGCGAGGAAGCCCCAGGTCACCCGCTCGTCGAACGGCGGGGCGACTTCGGCGACGACCGGAAGCGCCGCCAAGGTCGCCTCGGCCTGCGCCTTGCGATCGCGGGCGCCGGCGGTCAGCACTTCCCAGGTCTCACGCGCGGCCTCTTGGCGCCCGGTGTAGGCGTCGGGGCGGGGCATCGGGACGCGATCGACCTCCGCCTGTGCACGCGCCGCCGTGCTGAGAAGCTCGCCCCGGCGGGCATCCAGCGCCGCTTGTGCCGCGCCCTGGTCGGCGGCTTGGCGGTCCGCCATGCTCGCATCCCAGGCCCGGTGTCCGCCGACCGTGTTGAAGGCGGCGCACCCGAGCAGGATCACCAGCGCGACGAAGGCCCGATCGAAGCGGCCCGCCTTGACGGCGTCCTCGACCAGCACCGCGAAGACGAATCCAAGCGCCTCGAAGAAGAGGGCGAGAATCGCCAGGATTATTAGCCCCGACGAGAGCCACCCCATGACATTGAAGACGGCCAGCGAGAGCGTGAGGCCCGCGAGCGTGGCGCCGGCGAAGGCGCGGACGTACTGGTTCGGTTGCATTGTAAGTCTCCCGGCTTCGATCGCGCGCCCGGCTAGGGGGCGAAGCACTTCGTTAAGACCAGGGCGCGCGCGATCTCGCCCGCGCAAGTATTCGCGTGGCGGGAGCTAATGCTTTCGGAACGGGAAGAGCGCGCGGGTCGGATTCTGCTCTTCAGACACTTCGATTTCATCTAGTGAAGGGGGTGAAGCTGGAGAGGCTTCCGCCCGCGCGCCGCCATAGCGCGCGCGACGTCTTAACGAACCCCTAATAAGTCTCTGCCATTTCGCGTTGGCTATGACCCAGGCCCGCACTTTCGAGCGTGAGCGCTTCGCCGTCTCCGCCTTGATCGCCTCGACCGCCGTGCTTTGCGTCGGCGGGGCGCTCTCTCAATTCTTGCCGCTGCCCGACGCCGCCGCCGGCGCGGTGCGCGTCGTGCTGGTGCTCGCCTTCGCCGGCCTCTGCGGTTTCTCGCTTTGGGCGGCGAACGCGGCTGCGGCCTGCGCTCAGATTCTTGCCGAGCACCGGGGCGCGAAGCCGTGGGCGTTCGGGATCGCGCTGGCGACCGCCGCCCTCACCGGCCTCGTCTCCGTCATTGGCGTCGATCTCGCTTGGCTCGCTTTGATCGGCGAGCAACAGGCGCTGCCGGCGACCGGCTGGATCATCGGCGCCGGGTTCGCGCTCGGGTTCGTCAAGGTCGCGATGGGGTTCGTGATCGAAGCCTG
>JADLHI010000460.1 GCA_020848895.1 Hyphomonadaceae bacterium | reverse complement strand
TGCGCTCATCGGAGTGCCTCGATCCGCACTATGCCGCCGTGCTCATCGGCTGCGGTGCGACGACGGTGAACCCGTATCTTGCGCTAGAGACGATCGCCGATCGTGTCTCGCGCGGGTTGGCGGGCAAGCTCACGGTGGAGCAGGCCGCCGCCAATTATCGCGCCGCGCTGGAAGCGGGATTGCTGAAGATCATCTCGAAGATGGGCATTTCGGTGATCTCATCTTATCGCGGCGGCTTGAACTTCGAAGCCATCGGCCTCTCTCGCGCGCTGGTCGACGAGTTTTTCCCTGGCCTCACCAGCCGCATCTCGGGCATTGGCCTTGGCGGCATCGCGCTTGAAGCAGCCGATCAGCACGCGAAGGCGCACGATGAAACGCTGACCGCGCTGCCGATTGGCGGGCAGTATCGCTATCGCGCCCGCGGCGAGCGCCATGCGCTCGAAGCGGACTCGAGTCATCAGCTCCAGCGCGCCTGCGATACGGGCGACTACAAGGCATACCGCAAATATTCCGAATTCATCCGCGAGCGCCGGCTCAATCAGCCGATCCAGCTGCGCGATTTGCTGGAAGTGCGCGAAGAGAAACTCAACCCAACGCCGATCGCCGAGATCGAAAGCGTCAACGATATCAGGAAGCGCTTTCTGACGCCCGGCATGAGCATGGGCGCGCTTTCACCTGAAGCGCACGGCGCGCTCAACATTGCGATGAATCGCATCGGCGCGCGCAGCGTGAGCGGCGAGGGCGGCGAAGACCCCGAACGCTACAAGCCGCTGCCGAACGGCGACGACGCCAACTCGGCGGTGAAACAAATCGCCTCGGGCCGCTTCGGCGTGACGGCGGAATATCTGAACCAATGCCGCGAAATCGAAATCAAGGTCGCGCAGGGCGCCAAGCCCGGGGAAGGCGGCCAGCTGCCCGGCTTCAAAGTTACCGAACTCATCGCGCGCTTGCGTCACGCGACACCGGGCGTCACGCTCATCAGCCCGCCGCCGCACCATGACATCTATTCGATCGAAGACCTCGCGCAGCTCATCTACGATCTGAAGCAGATCAATCCGATCGCGCGCGTCTGCGTGAAGCTCGTTGCGCAATCCGGCATCGGCGCGGTCGCTGCCGGCGTCGCGAAAGCGGGTGCGGACACAATTCTCATCTCCGGCCATGTCGGCGGCACCGGCGCGAGTCCGCAAACATCGATCAAGTACGCCGGCATCCCGTGGGAAATGGGCCTCGCCGAAGCGCATCAAACCTTGATGCTCAACAACTTGCGTCACCGCGTGCGCCTGCGCACCGATGGCGGCATCCGCACAGGCCGTGACGTTATCGTCGCGGCTATCCTCGGCGCGGAAGAATTCGGCATCGGCACCGCTTCGCTTGTCGCCATGGGCTGTCTCATGGTGCGCCAGTGCCATTCCAACACCTGCCCCGTCGGCGTTTGCACCCAGGACGAAGCGCTGCGCAAGAAGTTCACCGGCACCCCCGACAAGGTCGTGAACCTGATGAGCTTCATCGCCGAGGAAGTGCGCGAAATCCTCGCCATGATCGGCTTTCGGCGCCTCGAAGACATTATCGGGCGCACCGATTTGATCGAACAGATCAGCCGCGGCAGCGAGCACCTGGACGATCTCGATCTCAATCCGCTGCTCGTGCGCGTCGATAGCCCGTATCCGAGCTATTGCACCCAGCTCGGCCGCAACGAACCGCCGCAGGCGCTCGACCACGAATTCATCGATCAGGCGCCGGGCTTCTTCGAGCGTGGCGAGAAAAAGCAGCTGGTCTTCAACGTTCGCAACACCCAGCGCGCCATCGGCGCGCGCGCCTCCGCGCACGTCGTCCGCCGTGTGGGGCAGGACGCGCTTCCCGAGGGCCAGCTTACAGTGAAGCTGCGCGGCTCGTGCGGTCAAAGCCTCGGCGCCTGGCTTGTCCAAGGCATCGCGCTAGATGTGACGGGCGACGCGAACGACTATGTCGGCAAAGGCCTCAGCGGCGGCCTCATCACGCTGCGCCCGCCGCAAGGCGAGGCGCCGGGCGCCATCATCGGCAACACTTGCCTCTACGGCGCAACCGGCGGCAAGCTCTATGCAGCTGGTCTCGCCGGCGAACGCTTCGCCGTGCGCAACTCGGGCGCAACCGCCGTCATCGAAGGCGCAGGCGCCAACGCCTGCGAATACATGACCGGCGGCGCAGTCGCGATCCTCGGCGCGGTGGGCGACAATTTCGGCGCCGGCATGTCGGGCGGCATGGCCTTCGTCTACGATGAAGACGGCACGTTCACCGACCGCGCCAATCCGGACTCCATCGTGTGGCAACGCATCGCGTCGGCGCACTGGGAGAAGGTGCTGAAGGTCCTGGTCGCGGACCACGCTCAGCGCACAAGTTCAACCCATGCCGCGCAACTTCTGGCCAACTGGGACGCCGCGCGCGCCAGGTTCTGGCAGATTTGTCCGATCGAAATGATCCCGCGCCTGAAGCATGCGTTGAGTGACAGGGAAAATTCCATAGCGGCGGCCTGACACGGACAATCGACGTGCGCGGCGTGGTGAGCCATAGGGAGGCCATGACGGTTGCGCGCTCCGTTCTCATATCGCAGGCCCAGGCGCTGGGCTTTGACGCCATTGGCGTGGCGCCGGCGCGCGAGCCCTGGTTGGCGGGCGCGCGGCTGCAGGAATTTTTGAGCGAAGGTCGTCACGGCGACATGTCGTGGCTTGCCGACGAGCGTGACGGCGCCAATCCGCGCAAGCACCCCCTAGCGTTGTGGCCGCAGGCGCGGAGCGCGATCCTTGTGGGGCAGAGCTACGCCAGCGCCGACGACGCTATCGCGCTGTTGCAGCACAAGAGCAGCGGCCTCGTTTCCGCTTACGCGGCGCGGCGCGACTATCACGATGTCGTCAAAGGCAAACTGAAGCAGCTCGCGCAGTGGCTCGCGCGCGAGAGTGGCGCTGACGTCAAAGTGTTCGTCGATACCGCGCCGCTGATGGAAAAGCCGTTGGCGCAGCGCGCCGGCATCGGCTGGCAAGGCAAGCACACCAATCTCGTCTCGCGCGAACACGGCTCGTGGCTCTTTCTCGGCGCCATCCTGAGCGCGGTCGAGATCGAACCCGATGCGCCGGAGCAAGATCATTGCGGTTCATGCCGCGCGTGTCTCGATGTGTGCCCGACCAAAGCGTTTCCAGCGCCATACCAACTCGATGCGCGCCGATGCCTTGCCTACCTCACG
>JADLHI010000459.1 GCA_020848895.1 Hyphomonadaceae bacterium | reverse complement strand
CCGAGCCGTGGAGACATCGATGCGGAGACGGGCCATGCACGGAATAGCGCCGACATTACCGGTGCTTGCGGCGTTCGAAACCAAACGACATGGGAGTAGGATGACTGGCTGGCGGACAGAGAGGGATCGGTCGATCCCAAAAAGTGTTGCCGATACCGATAGTTGACTTCGGTCGTCGCCGCCATACCCCCAAAATACCCCATCTCATCCCGTCTCAAAACCTGTGCATTGCAGCCTTTCGGCGCAGTTCAGCGCAACGCTCGACGCTTGCCATAAACGCCGACCAAGCGCCCGCCCGTTTGCGCCGCTAACAGCAGCCACTTCAATTGCGTGCGATCAAATCGCCGAACCGCGCCGTCCTCAAGCACGCGTCCGCTTTGAAAGCGCACACCAGGAACCAGCCCCTCCTTGACGCGCCGCGCGGTTGTCGCTCGCGAGACGCCAAAATTCGTAGCGATGTCGCGGTATGTGAACCACATCCTATTTGCCGGCAGAGCGGCGATAGTGTGATCAACGGCCTCAACCAGCTCGATCGGATATGCAGGTAAGTCCTCGATCGCCACCGTGCAGATTGCAGGCTCGCGTTTCGGCTCGGCTTCCTTGCGAGACCGCGCGACAGGAACCGGCGCGTTCGAGTTTCGCGAAGCCAGGATGCGCGGCGGCACATCCGATTCATGCGCAATCGCGGCGAACAGGGACAATTGCGTTGTCTGTGGCGCTCTGGCCGCGCGCATATCGAGTGTCTCCGATCGTGCGAAAGCATTTTGCTACGAGCTGCTTGCACGACAAAGCGGATGATCGCGTCGCGTGAGCTGCTTAAGCTCGCGTCCATCGCAATTTGCAAAACCAGCGCGTGCCCGTGTCGATTGTGTAGCGTTCCACCAACTACGCTTGCGTTTGCCCACGTTGCTGAAGAGCTGTTGCCTGGCGTGGCCCCGCGTTGCCGACGGCTAGTTTCTAATTTTCTGCTCTGAGGCGAAACAATCTCACCGCTCCAATCCGAGCGAAGGCGTCGCTTTCACCTTTCCCTGGGCCATCGAGATCGAATAATTCTTGCCGACGTTCAGCTGCTGGGTGCGCGAAAGCCGCATAAGCGCCACGGCGTCGTTGCGCTCCAGCATGGCAAAGCGGCCTTGATGCAAAGTCTTCACGCCGCGCACCGTCCATTCACGCTCCAAGCCGTCATCGAGCGAAATGAGCCGCTTGCCGGCCTGCTTGGCGAACGCTGCTCCTTCTTGCGTTAGTTCACTCTGTCGCAACCGCTTCAGAGCATCGTCCATGAATTCAAAGCGCCCGGTTAGGTCGCGTCCGCCAGTTCGCTCCTGCTCGTGCCAACTCATGCGCGCCGTCAGAGCTTCGCGAACAGCGGCAGTCTGCGGCAGTCTCGGCGTTTCCCCCGCGATCTCACGCGCGAGTTCGCGATCGAGTTCGGTTTCAGCACGCGCGTTGGTTTGCTGATCGAGCGGCAACGCGGACAACACGTCGGCCCGAACGCGAACGCCCCGCCCCGCGTGCTGTTGCGGTTCGATCGCCAGAAGACCGCCTGGTTCGAGGCCGGCGATGGCGCGTGCGCGCAGATTCACAAACACTGGCCCGGTCGCGGCGCGCACAATCGCATAGGCTTTGCCTGGACCATCGCCGCGGCGGCCCACTTCGAGCGCCTCGCCGACGATGCGCCCCATCGACTTTCGATAGAGCTTGAGCTTGCCTTCTCCGGGCGTGAGTTCGCGTCCGAGTCGCCGGCGAATGTCCAAGCCGCGCCCGATCTCCTTCAGGCGATCGGCCCAATCGGGTTCAAAGCGGAAGCGGTCGCGCTTCACCTCGCGCGCCAGGCCAAGACGCGAGAGCTCGCGCACACGGTTGCGCAAGGCGGCGCGTAGGACCGGTTCCAGTTTGCGGCCGATCGATTGGATGCGCACCGCCTGTCGGGGCTTGAGTTCCGCTTCAAGCAGATTGTCGAGCCGCGTATGACGCGCGGCCAAGGTCTCGCGCTCCAAAGACAATCGCTCGTCCTCGCGGCCCCGATTACCTAGCATCTCCGTGGCCACATCGCGCGCCGCGTAGCGGAGGCCCTTCGCCACATAATCGCGCGGGATGACGAGGTCCGGGCCGTCGCGTCTGCGGCCACGCAAGATGATGTGTACATGCGGGTTGTCGGTGTTGTGGTGATCGACGGCGACCCAGTCGAGCGGCATGCCGAGATCGCGTTCCATACGCGCCATGGTCGCGCGGGTAAAATCCTTCAGATCCTCGATCCTCGCCCCGCTCTCGGGCGCCAGCATCAGCCGGAAATGCCGCTTGTCCGCCTTCGCCCACTCGTCCAACCGCTGACCGACACCAACCTCGTCATGCTCGGGATCATAAAACTGTCCCTTCTCCCCATCGGGTCCGGCGCCATCGCGCTCAAGATACTTGCCGTGCGCCAAAAGCCTGCCAGCCGCGCCACCGCCATGCCCCTGGTAGAATACGGTCGCCACCACGCGCTGGCGTGCGTCCGCGGCGAACGCGGTATTTGCGCCCTTCAAGCGATTGCGCCGGCCGTTGGCTTTGCGTTCGGACATGAGCTTGGAGAGCTGCGCGCCGAGATCGCCGCTCCGGGCATTGGGCGACTTGCGCCCCTTGCTCACCGTGCCGCGCACAATGTCGTTGTCGCGGAACACTTGCATGTCGCGAACGGCATTGAGCGCGTGGTCGCGTTCGTTCGGCCGCATCAGCGGCGAAGTGCGCAACATCTCCGAGACCGAAGCTTTCGGCATTGCGGCGGCGCTCGCGTTTGAAATCGCGTCACTGCGGCGACTTCTGCTGCACGACAATCAACCTTGCCGCGTCAAATCTCCAGTGTTTGCAAGCCTCAGAAGAAAACCTGCGGCGCTCTTTATCTTGCTCTCCACCGCAACACTTTTGGCAGCCTCCCTTCGCGATCTCATTGGTGCGTACGTCGCTACACGCCGGCATGTTGGATCGCGTGGCGCCACGCGTCCTCACGTTGGAAAAAATCAGAGCTTGCGCCACACGCCTTCGATGAAGCGCGCGTTGATTGGTCCCCAATAGCGTCCGTCGAAGCTGTCGGGACTATCACCCAGGAGGAGAACTTCATCCGCAGCCAGGCGCCGGCATCCGAGCCAGGCAGCGGGCATTGGCTGGCCGGAGGCACGATAGATGACGGCTGCCTGCACCCCATCAATCGATAGCGCACGTCCATCGGCGCAGACCGATTGCCCGCCGATCGCCGCCACGTGTTTGATGAAGCGATCGTTCGGGTCATCGTAATCGCGCAGGCGAGCGATCTCCGGCGCAACGTCGCGCGCGCGCACTGTGACGATGACGCCGGGCCTCAAGTCTGCACGGTCACGGACATAGAGCCCAATCGGTATTGAGGGGCTATGATTAAACAGCACTAGATCCGCTGACGAGAACGACGCCGTCGCAAGCATGAGCATCGCCGCGACAGCGGCGGCGATTGCAGCACGATGGCGTCGGAAACGGTTCATGACAGTGCAGAAAAGCACGTTCTGCGACGGCGCCAAGCACTCTTGCTTGCTTGAAGACGGCAATGCCGCGAGCGCTCACGCGAAAAGCAAAACAAGCAGCGCCCGCCACGGCTGCTCACCGCATTGAATCCGCGCCGGGGGAGTTAAGCGCGCAGCCGATGCAACAATCGACATTCACAGCAGAGTAGCGCTGTATTTTTGGCCGCTTATGCGCCTGCAAGCGCGTACGCGCTCTTGAGCCATCCCACGACCTCCGCGTCGACGTCTTTCTGTGAGGCCAGCCGCACATCCTGGTGCCAGCGATTCTTTGAAACCTGCTCCTGGGCGCGGACGCGGGCGCTCTTAATCGGTTTTTCGCTGCGGATGGTGAGGTCGAGCCAGGCCTTCTTCGGATGCACGCCTGCAAAAGCCGTTTCCCTGACCAAGTGGATCGATGTCTTCTTCGCCTCGGTCCTTACGGGGCCAACCTTGGCTAGGCTGGACAGCACCTCTTCGTAGATCAGGCGCACACTTGGTTCTTTGTTGGCAAACAGCGCCTCTAAGGCTGCGTCCTTTGGCATAGCTCGTACCCTGGTCTGCGATGAACATAGCACATGGATCGTCGGGGGCGCATTCCTGGGTCACGGTTCGCGGCGGGCGGGCGGGTGTCGCGATAGCTTGGGTAATCCGTCTGTCCGCCAGGTCCAGCCGGCGGGGTAGCCTCACCGACTCAGCCTGCAGAAGGAGCGCAGCATGTCGGTGGTCGTTGGCCTGGATGTTTCCCTGAATTCGATCTCAATTTGCATCGTAGACGAAGCCGGCGGTCCGGTTTGGCAAGGCAAGAGCCTGAGCGAGCCGGCGGCCTTGATCGGCGCGCTGGAGGGGTACCGCGAGCGCATCCGGTTGATCGGCATCGAAGCCTGTCCCTTGTCAGAATGGCTCTACGCCGCGCTGGCCGAGAGCGGCTTTTCGATCGTGTGCATTGAGACACGTCACGCTCAGCGTTTTCTTTCCTCGCGGCCGAACAAGACCGATCGAAGTGACGCCCGCGGTATCGCCGAGATGATGCGCATCGGGCATTTTCGCCCGGTGCATGTGAAGAGCGGCGCGTCGCAGCGGATCCGGACAGTGCTGAACGCGCGCGAGAAGCTGGTGCGCCAGATCATCAAGATCGAGCAGACGATCCGGGGCCTGTTGAAGGTTTACGGCTTAAAGATCGGCGCTGTACATCGCTGCACCTATGCGGCGCGGGTCGAAGCGTTGCTCGCTGACATGCCGAATCTCAGGCTGGGGATCGACCCATTGCTCGAGGTGCGAAACGTCATGCGACGGCAGAAGGTGTTGCTCGACCGCAAGCTCTCCGCCATGGCGCGGCAAGACGAGGTCTGCAGGCGACTGATGACGGTCTCCGGAGTGGGACCAATAGTGAGCCTGGCGTTTAAGGCCACGATCGATGATCCGAAACGGTTCAAGAACGGGAAAGCCGTGGCCGCGCATCTCGGGCTGACGCCGCGGATATACCAATCCGGCGAACTCGATCGGTCTGGAAACATCAGCAAATGCGGCGACAAACTAATGCGACACGCACTCTATGAGGCGGCCAATTCGCATCTGCGCATCGCCAAAAAATGGTCGCCGCTGAAATCGTGGGGGATGAAATTGCTTCCTCGCATCGGCGCGAAGAAGACCTGCGTGGCGATCGCACGAAAGCTGGCGATCATCATGCATCGGATGTGGGTGGACGAAGTTGACTTCCGATTCTCCGAACCGGCGGATCGGATCGCGGCTTAAGAACCGTCTCCACGGCGCTGCTCGCCGAGGACGTGGGCTCGATCAGTCCGTCTCCATCCCTGGACGGCTCGACACAATGTGTTGACACGCAGTTCGTGCGCTCAGCTTGGACGATCGAACTCACCGGACCCAATCATGGAGCGACGCAACCAGGTCGACTCCGGACAGAAGCGTGGGCCCGGCAGCAGCAAGGTGAGGCTTTGCGAACGCGCGCGGCTGGGCATCGCCACGGCTGCTGCATCTCTGCGCGAAAATAGGTGTTGACGGATTACAGAAGGGATGGAAGCCCAAGGGGCCGAGGCCGCGACAGCAAGGCTCGGTGCGCAGCACGACATCCCGGCCCGCCGGCTTTGCCGGCGCGATCGCCTAAGCCAGCCCTCAACACCAAATCACACATGTGCGCAGCGTCGGCGCGCGCGTGGGAAAACCTATTGCTGTGCTAGTGGCGGTGGTAGTGGCGCCGCTGACGCCGCCAACATCAGAAGGTCGAGCGCACGCGAGCGTGTGCGTCGGCGACAAGCTTGGTGGTGCCGGCGGTGACCCCGGCGTCCTTTGCGAACTTGGCCCAATCGCCGACGGCCGCTGCCACCTCCTCCACCATCGCCTCGACCTCCTTGGCGCCGATGCCGTGCTTGGCGCCCAGCACATCAATGTGTTTGCGCGCGGGCCTGCGGCCTTCACCTTCGATATCGAGATAATGTTCGCCGCCTGGGCCTGCGGCGTAGGTCAAGTCGTAGGACGGCGCGAGCGTCCAATCTCCGTTCGCATCCATGAGAAAAGCGTGCTGGCGCACGTGATCGTCGCGATTGTGGGCGAGCACGTTGAAGATCATGCGCCGGAACGCGCGCTTTACATCTTCAGCGTTGCGCGTGATCGCGCGCGTTGCGCGCAGGAACTTGTCGTAGCTGTAGGGCGTCTCCAGCGGCGACTCGATCGCGCCCGCGAGCGAGAGCATGTGGAGGCGTTGATGGGGCGCCGGCCGGTCGAACCGGCAGGTGGCAAAATAGCCGGGGCCTTTCTTGGCCTCGATCAATTTGTGCGGTGGGAGTTCGAGCCCCGCAGCCTCCGCCATGGCGGCGTAAGCTTCTTCCATCGGGCCAATATCGACCGGATCTTCATTGGCTTTGTATTTTACGATCCAAGCGGTGTGGTCGGCCGGGAGTTCACCGCCGCCGACAGAAATCTCACCGTTCGGTCCAAAGCCGACATGGACCTTGGGGCGCGCGCCGCCAGAGCCACCTGCGGCTTTGGCAAGGATGTCAGCAAGCTTGCTGTCTTCGCCGGACAAGGTCTGCGCTGCCTCTTCGGCCAATTCATCGAGATCGATCCCGGTCGGAGCTTCCGCGTCCGGCGTGGTCGCGGGGTGAAAGACGAGCGCGCCGCGCCCGCCCTCGCCCACTAAGGCCAGCTGTTCGACTTGTGTCAGCGAGGCGATGTCGACGCCAAGCTTTGCGAGGCGCCTCGACATGACGAGGCGTCCCCAGCCCTCCGGCAGGCTGTCGTTTAGAAAACCATGCAGGCCGTCGAACGCGCGCGAACGCGCGCCGAGCAGACCGCGCTCCGGCGGATAGAGAAGCCCGCCCTCCACGCGGAGCTGGCGCTCGATAATTTCCTTCGACCATTCGAGCTGCGCTGTCGCTTGCGCCCACGCAAGCTGGCCCACGGGCACGCGCGCGTCCGGCGCGAAGGCAAGCGCGATGTCGAGCGGAACACCCGGCGCGAGCCTCACCATTCGTTGGCGCCCTTGGGCTTCGGCTTGGCTGACGCCTTTTCTTTCGGCGCGACGCGCCGGCGCGTTTTCGAAGCGGACGCAGCCTGCTTCTGCTGCTTTAGCAGCTCATCCATGCTGTTCGGCAGCGGCGCAGGGAATAGCCCCGCCAGTCCCTCTTCGCAGCGGAGCGCGATCGCCGCGTTGACAAGGTTCTCTGTGGTGGCCTGGCCTGTGATCTCGAGACGCTGCCAAGTGGCGCGGCCCATTCCAGCGCGACGCGCCGCCTCGGCTTGGGACCAATTCTGCGCAACGCGGCGAACGCGTACGGCCTCGCCAAGGTCGGATAAGAGCTCGGTCGGCGTCTTCAACATGGCACCATATATGATGCCAAAAGCTGAAAATGTCAATACAACGCATCATCTATGATGCGTTGTATTGCTGGTTAACTGGCCGCAATTCTTACCGTCAAAGAAGCCCATACCGGCGCTATGGCGTAAGCCTAAGTGGCCGCGCGACGTGGCCAAGACTAGCACCGAACGCAGGCCCGGCCAAAGGGTGGCCAGCGGCCAGGAGACCGCTGGCGCACGCCATGTGTCAGGCGGCCTCGGCGCGTTCGGCGTCTGGGGCCATGCCCTTGGAGCGGACCGTCCCCTCGCCTGGGTCGATGGCGATGAAGACCTTGCCGGTCCAGCGGTTGGTGGCCTTGTCCTTCCAACGGTCATGACGAAGCTTGCCCGTCACTTCGACGATGGTGTCCTTCTTCATCGCCTTGGCGGCGGTCGCGGCTTTCCCGTCATTGATCTCGACGGTGAAGCGATCGGCGCGCTCGCCGTCCTTCACTTCCACCCAGAGCGAGACGATTTCGACTGTGCCGCCGCGCTGCTCGAAGCTGCGGAGCTTGGGCGCGTCTTGCAGAACGCCGGTGATGGTGACGCGGTTGGTCATGGGAGCTTCTCCTTCAAGCGTTTCCGGTTGATCCCGGGGCCGCGGGCGTCGCCCGCGACGGCGCTCTCTGAGCCCGGCCATGAGGCGGCGCGGGCAAGGTGAAAATGGTGGGGCCCGCGGTTCGCGGCGGAGCCACGAACCCGAAGCCGCGTCAGCGGGCGGGGAAACGATTTTCTCCTTGCCGGCGGCGACGGCCGGGCGGAAATTGCGACGGCGTGGGCGACGCTTGCGGCCAGCGCGATGCTGGAATGCGCCTAGGAGGAGCTGCGCCTTGCCTTAAGCGCAAAGCGCCAAGACGTTTGCTGCGTGCCGATCGTGCACGTTCAGTCGTACAGGCGCCGGCGCCACGCGTTCCAGTCGTTGAAGTCTTCGGGCGGGGCGGCGCGTTCGACGCTGATGCGATCCGCGTGGCGGCTTTCCAGCAAAGTCGCCGCACGCAAGCCCGCCGCATCGCCATCGTGAGCGATGACAAGCCGGCGCACGTGCGGCGGCGCTGAGAATGCCGCCAGATTGTCGGCAGTGAGCGCAGCCCAAGCTGGAAGTTGGAGCGCTTCACACACCGACAGCATCGTCTCGACGCCTTCGCCGACGGCGAGCGTGTCCTCCGCTTCACTGAGACGGACAGCGCCGCCCATCAGCTTGCCGATGACGCGCCGCGGCGTCGGCACTGGGGCCTTCGCGGCGCCGTAGGCGCTGAGCAACGTGACTTGCACGCCTTGCAAAGCGCCGGTCGCATCCGCGATGGCAGCGACCAGTGCGGGCCGGCGCAAACGATCGTCGAGACTGGTCATGCGCGGATGGAAGCGCAGCGCCGACGTGCGCCACAATGTGTCCGGGATCGCCCGCCGCCGCAGATAGGCGGTTGCCAGCGTACGATGAACCGCCCGGCTCTCCTCCCAGATGCGGCGCGCCCGCGCCAGGCGATCCTCCTCCGCCGGCTGCACTTGCAGCGGCGCCCGCGTCCATCCCGCGGTTTCAGAGTCTTGATCGCCTTGCCGGTCGAGCAAACCGCGCGCGGCGAGCGCGCGGCGCACCGCGCGCCAATCGTCCTTCGGACTGAAGCAATGGATGAGGATGCGCCCTTCCTCGGTTTCGACGAGCGAGACCGAACGGTCTTTTGGGCTGTGGCCGAAACCGGGGATGAGCGCGCGCCGGCCATTGTCCAACAGCATGCCGCCGCAGGCGGCCACGATGCGTTCAAGCCGCGACATCGGCGTCCTCCTCGATTGCGAACGGAGACGGCGATTTCGCCAACAGCCAATCGACGGCGATCTGCGCTTGCGCCGCGGCCGTCAGGAAGGCGCGCTTGTCATTGGCGAGAAGCTTCATCCAATGGCCAATGTAGGAAGCGTGATCGTGGATGTGATGCGGCGGCAGCCGAAGATGAGCGCCCAAGATGCAGGCGCAGATTTCCGCGACCAATTCCTCGGCGGCCACGCCAGCGTCCGGAAATTTCTTGCTCATGTCACGGCCGACACGATGCGGCGCGAGTGTGGCGTGCCCGCATTCGTGACTGAGGGTCGCCGCATAATCCTCTGGCGTGTCGAATGCCGCGATCGGAGGCATGCCGATCACATCCTTGCTCGGGATGTAACAGGCAATGTCGCGTGTGGCGATGCGTGCGATCTCGAGCTTCGCAAACCAGGCCTCGTGCGCGGCGATGGGAACGACGTGCGGATCGGCAGGCGCCGGATAGAAACGCTCGGGCAGATTGTCGATCTGACCGGCGTTGAACACCACGTACCATTTAAGGAAACGGAACGCGTCTTCGACTTCAGCGCCGCCCGCATCGCGCCGTTTGCGCGTCGCTTGTCCATAGTAGACGACGATCTCGCCACGCTCGCCCTTGCGGACGTGCGCGCCAAGCTTCACGGCCTGATTGAAGGTCAACCAATAAGGCGATGAATAACCGCGCTCAAACGCTGCGCTCCAAAGAATGACGACGTTCACACCGCGATAGCTCTCGCCGCCGACGCGGCGCGGCAAAGCCAGCCCTGTTCGGGCGCCGTCCCACGGCTTGCGCCAAGGCATGACGCCGGCCTCCAGCTCCCTGAGGATTTTGGCGGTGATGTCGGCGGCGACGTCTCGACGTGCGCCGGTTGTTGTTTGGGCGTGCATGAGATACTCCAGAAACAAGTGCGCCGCCGGCAATGCCGGCGGCGCTGTTAGTTGGTTGATTGAGGAAGGCCGCTTAGGCTGCTGCGTCTTCGCTCTCGGCCAGCGCGCTTTCGCCCGCCGCCGTGACGGCGAAAGCGCCTTCACGCGTTGGCGTGATCAAGAGCTCGGGTAGCCAGCCTCCGTCTTTCAGCGCCTGCGCGGCCGTAAGGGCCAATTCGGCCTTCTTCATCTTGCCGAACGCCGCGATCATCCCAGCGCGCTCATCCGCGCCAAGGCTTGCGACCGACGGTGCGGTCTCAAGCGCGCCGATCGCCAGCGCCTTGGGCGCGGCCTCCCAGAAGTCCTGGCTCGCCTCCCAATGGCGCGTCATGTCGAGATCGAGCGCGGCAGCCAATGCATCGCTCATCTGCTGCAGACGCTTGTCCTCGCGCGTGACCCCGTCATGGGTGAGATCGAGCGTCTCGGCCATCAGGATCGCCAATTGATCGAGCAACTTATCGATGGGCTGGTCGATACAGGCGCCAAGCATGACGAGTTCGTGATCGGCGCCACGCTCGGCAAAGGCGTTACGCGCCTCCTCCACACTGTCGTCATCATCGAAGCCGACTGGGCGCACATTGACGCCAACGCCGGGCACGTCTTCGCTGCAAGCGCTTTGGCGCAGCAATACGTAGACCAAAAGCGCGAGCGCCACATGCGGACTGATCGCAAGGCTGGCGCGCAGCCCGCGCGTGCGCGCTTCGGTGAGCCGTTGGGTCAGCGCCTTGGTCAGGCGCGGGGCGTCGTCTTCCAGCGCGGCGGGCGGTTCGCTTGACTGAGATTTTCCGTCGCCCTCATCACGCCGCGCCGCATTCTCCTTCTGGAGTTTGGCGATGGCTTTGAGATCGGCGCGCTTGATGAGCCCGCGTGTCACCGCTGGCCGGCCGTCGCGATCGACGACGATCAGGGCGCCTGCGTGCGGGACGAGCTTGCGGTCGAACACGCGCGCGGCCTCACGCAGCGCATCGAGCTTAGCCTCAACCTCGTCGCGGTCGGCCCAGAGCGGATTGTCCTCCTCGGCGTCTTCGAGCTTTTGGTCGAGTTCGGCGAGCTTCGCTTCAAGTTCGCCGATCTCTTGTTTCTCTGCGGGCTTCAGCTTGCGCGTGGTCGGATGGAGCCGCTCGCCGGCGCAACCTTCGATCTGGCCGTGCCCAAGGTGAACTTCGATCCAGCCCCAGCCTTCCTTGCCAAGCTTGGCGCGCATTGCGTCGAGGCGCTCGGACGCCAAACGTTGCAGCAAGTCGCCATCGTCGAAGAAAACGATCTCTGACTCGAAGAGGTCACGCACCAGGCGCCCGCCAGCCGCCTCGTAAGGCTCGGCGCCGACAAACCGCGCCAAACGGTCGTGGGCGGGGATGCGCCCGATGGTCAGCGCGCTCCTCACGCTCTGAGCATGCGTGATGGGTTTGGCCAGCTGCCGGAAGACCCGCTCTTGGGCCGCGTGATCGTCATTGATCGCAAACGCTCGCGCGACATCAAGGTTGATGTCGCCCTTGCGATAGGCGTTGCGGATCTTGGGCGAGAGCCTGGCCAGCGCCTGGCGCTGCTCGACCAGCCGCACGGTGCAGCCAAAACGGCGCGCTACGTCTTCGACGTTCATGCCGCCATCGATCAGACGCGCAAACGCTTCGACCTCGTCCATCACCGACATCGCCGAACGGGTGACATTCTCGTCGAGACTGATCTCCAGGGGATCGTTGCTGGTGTCGACGACGCAACGGATCGGTTCGGTAGCCTGGATTTGCTTCCGTTTCACCCGAAGGAGCTGCGCTTGCCTGCGTCCCTCGCCGATGGCGACGAGGTAAAAGCCGGTGTGTGCGCGTTGCTCGTCGAGTTCAGGCTCGACGACTAGATTTTGCAGCATCCCCTTGGCATGGATCGAAGCGGCCAGCGCCTCGATCTCAGCCTTGGCGTGCGGCGTCTTGCGCGCATTGGTCGGCGACTTCTTCAACTTGTTAAGTGGAATGAGAACGATTCCGGTTTGCACGGCGTGTTCATCTTGAACGTGTGCGGATGCAGTTGTCATGGGGTTGCCTCATCAAGGCTTCCCGGCAGCGTGATTGCTTGTGAGCCGGGGCCGCGTGCGCGACCCGTTCCAAT
The DNA here is from genome assembly GCA_020848895.1 of Hyphomonadaceae bacterium. GTDB lineage: Bacteria > Pseudomonadota > Alphaproteobacteria > Caulobacterales > Aquidulcibacteraceae > Vitreimonas. The sequence goes on along the minus strand of JADLHI010000459.1, from coordinate 860 downwards.
CAGCCCGCGCATGAGGCGGACTGTGTCGAGGGCTTTAGAGCGGAGCGTCCCTCGAGACGGGCCGCCGCGCGGGCTAGCCGTGCCGGGCGCGTGCGCGGCGCCGCATGGGCGCAACACAAAGCGGCAGAAGCCCTCCCGATACACCGAACGACCTAGGGATAACGCCGCTAGTCATGCGGGGCCGCTCCTTGCCGCGCCATGCAATATGATGCGCACTGCTTGGCCAACGTGTTCGGCGATTTGGTCGTCCGACAGTGCGTAGTCATCTTCAAACGTTGCGCGATACTGGTGCTGTCCTCGCACCAATGCGAAGAACGCGAGCGCGGCCGCGCCACAATCATCGAAGGTTACACGCTCCGCCGTGGTTCGGGCGCGGAGATAGTCGGCGGCGATTTCGGCCACGCGATTTGGCCCCACTCTGAGGCATTCGCGGGCCTCTGCAGGGAATTCACTACTTGCTGCGCAGATCATTCTGAAGAAGCGGCGGGACTCTGGCGCCATGGCCCGGCGAAGATAGTGCTCCCCGATGCGCTGCAATCCCTCGCGCAGGTCGAGCGCAGGATCGGCAACCGGACATAGCGCGCCAGCGAAGCGTGCGTTGCACTCCTCAAGAACCGCGACAAACAAACCCTCCTTGCTGCCGAACTGGGAATACAAAGTCGCCAGAGACCCGCCGACCTCCCGCACAATGTCGTTGACATTGACCCCTGCATAGCCGCGCTCGCAGAACGCCTTGAGCGCAGCTTCCAGGAACGAGCGGCGCCGGGCGATGCCACGGTCGCAGGAAATTCGAGGGGCCGCAGACGCTTGAGTCGGCATGTATGCACCCATTCATGGAGCCAACCTACCACAAGCCCATT
>JADLHI010000458.1 GCA_020848895.1 Hyphomonadaceae bacterium | reverse complement strand
TCAATCCCATGGCGCGGAAGATCGGCAGATGATCCGCGTGGAGCGCCGCCGCCACTTGATGGGCGCTTCGCCCGTTGAGTTCGCCAGGGCAAGCGCGCGAGATTTCGGCGGCGCAATCGTCGACCGTCACCTTCCCCGCTGATTGCGAGACGATGAGCGCTCGTTCGAGCGGTGAGATATCGACGCCAGCGCCAAGCACCGGCGATGCCAGCACCGCAGCGCCGCCCGGCAAGCTCAAGACATAGGCGTTGAGCGCGGCGCAGCTTTGGCTGACAGCGCGCTGCTCTTCGATGGAAAGCGCCGGCCGCACGACTTTGACGGCGGCCAGCAAGATGATCCGCGAGATGAGATCATCGATCGGCATCGCGGGCGCCGCGGCTTCAATATCGGCGAGCGCGTGCGGGCCAGGACCGAGCGCCTCGAACGCCTTCATCACCGGCACGCAGCCTCTAGCGCCGAGATCGAGTTCGCCCCAAGGGCTTGGGCCTTTCAGCGCGACGTTTCGTGATTGCGTGGTCAGCAAGAAGCGCTGCGCGCGGAAACGATCGCGCCGTTCGTCGGCGGTGAGAACCTTCGGTTCTCGGACGAATATGTCCTGCCGGAAGCCCATGCCTTGGAAAGACTCGCGCACGGTCTCGCGCAGGATCGGGCTTTCGAGCTTTGCGACGATGTCGCGGCCGCGCTCGCCCAGGACGAGTTCGTCGTCATGCATGATAAGCGGGAATTGAGCGCCGAATTCGAGACCAGCGGGGCGAAGCGCCGCTTCGATCTCCGCCAGCGACATCAACTTCCAATCGTCGAGGAAGTATTCCTGCTGCAGATAGATCGCATTGCGTGTCGCCATTAAACCGACCTCGGCTGCCGCCGTCGGGTTTTCCTTGAAGTACGCGGCGCCGGCGATGTGGAGGCTTCGCGCGAAAGCGACAGCTTCGGAGACATCCCCGCGCCCGCCCTTTTCCGCGAGGTAGAGCTTCATCATCTGGCGCAGATAAACCACTGAGGCCCAGCCCGCGGTGTTGTTGTAGCTCACATAGAAGACCCCGCCGGGGGCAAGCTTGCGCTTCAGCAGTTCGACGATGGCGGCGCGATCCTCGTCCGGCACCCAGGTCCAGATGCCGTGCGCGGCGATGACGTCGAACGTCGGCAGGTCATCGCGGTTGAGAAGCTCGGCGAACGAGTCGGGCAGAAAGTGCGCATTGGCGCCGGAGATGGCCGCGATCGAAGCGGCGCCATCGACGTGCGCGCGGACAAAATCGTTGCCCCAGAAGGCGCCGTCATTGGCGGCGGCGTGGACATTAAGCGAGAAGCCCGAGCCGAACCCCAATTCGAGATAGCGCAGCGGCCCGCCCGCCGGCGCCAGGATGCCGCGGCTGAGCAACGCCAGCCGCAATTCCGGCGGCGCGAGGCCAACGAAATAGGTTTCTGGATAGACCAGCTTGCGCAAGTCGTCGGCGGTCTTGGACGTCATGGCGCCGTTCTAGACATGAGCTTGGGCGCTGCCAAAGCCACAATACAAAACCGCCGGCATGGGGGCCGGCGGTTCGTATCTTTGGCCTCAAAGCTTCTGACTTAGGCGCCTTGGGGAGCGGCGCCGCCCCAGCCTGTCGGCGCGGGCTGCTCATCCTCGTCCGTAACCGGCAAGGCCGGGACAGGCGCGGATGGCGTAGATGGCGTGTCATCGGGGCGCTCAAGCTTCTCACCCTTCAAGACCCGGGTGATCTCATCGCCCGTCAGCGTTTCGTATTCGAGCAGCGCTTCGGCCAAACGTTCCCAGTCTGCGCGCTTCTCAGTCAAAATCCGGCGCGCTTCGCGTTCGCCGTCATCAATGAGCGAGCGGATTTCTTCGTCGATCTGCTTGGCGGTCTCTTCGGACATGTTCGTCCGTTGCGCCACGGAATGGCCGAGGAAAACCTCTTGCTGGTTGGACTGGTAGCGGACGCGGCCGAGCTTGTCGGACATGCCCCATTCCATGACCATGGCGCGCGCCAAGCCCGTGGCGCTTTGGATGTCGCCAGTGGCGCCGTTCGTCACCTTCTGGGCGCCGAACTTCATCACTTCGGCTTCACGTCCGCCGAACATCATCGCGAGCCGCGAGACGCACCATTCGCGCGTAATGCTCAGGCGATCGGTTTCCGGCAGCGACATGACCATGCCCAACGCACGGCCGCGCGGAATGATCGTAGCTTTGTGAATCGGATCATGGCTCGGGACGTTGAGGCCAACAATCGCGTGTCCCGCTTCGTGATAGGCGGTGAGCTGCTTTTCCTCTTCCGTCATCGCCATGGAGCGGCGCTCGGCGCCCATCATCACGCGATCTTTCGCGTCCTCGAACTCCTTGTTGGTGACGACGCGCTTGCCGCGGCGAGCTGCAAGCAGCGCCGCTTCGTTGACGAGGTTGGCGAGATCGGCGCCGGAGAAGCCGGGCGTGCCACGCGCGATGGTGCGCAGATCGACACCTTGCGCCACCGGCACGTTGCGGGTGTGCACGCGAAGGATTTTTTCGCGGCCGGCGATGTCGGGGTTGGCGACGACGATCTGGCGGTCGAAGCGGCCCGGACGCAGCAGCGCCGGATCGAGCACGTCCGGACGGTTGGTCGCGGCGATCAGGATGATGCCTTCATTGGCTTCAAAGCCATCCATCTCGACGAGCAATTGGTTGAGCGTCTGTTCGCGCTCGTCGTTGCCGCCGCCGAGGCCGGCGCCACGATGGCGGCCGACAGCGTCGATTTCGTCGATGAAGATGATGCACGGCGCGTTCTTCTTGGCTTGCTCGAACATGTCACGCACGCGGCTGGCGCCGACGCCGACGAACATTTCGACGAAATCCGAACCGGAGATCGAGAAGAACGGCACGTTGGCCTCGCCGGCGATGGCGCGGGCGAGCAGCGTCTTACCGGTGCCGGGCGGGCCGACCAGCAGCGCGCCTTTTGGAATCTTGCCGCCGAGGCGCTGGAATTTGCCCGGGTCTTTCAGGAACTCGACGATTTCACCGAGCTCTTCCTTGGCTTCATCGATGCCGGCGACGTCCTCGAACGTCACGCGGCCCTTGGCCTCGGTGAGCAATTTTGCCTTCGAGCGGCCAAAGCCCATGGCGCCGCCGCGGCCGCCACCCTGCATCTGGCGCATGAAGAAGAACCATGCGCCGATCAGCAACAGCATCGGCAGGATGGCGAGCAACATGTCGCCAATGCCTGGGCCTTGCTTCGGCTGCTTAGTGTCCACCGCAACACCCGCGTTATCGAGACGCTCGACAACATTCGCCATCGTGCCATTCGGCAAATAGGTGACGTAGTGTTTGCCGTCTTTCGCTGCCGAGACCAAGGCGTCGTTCTGCGTGAGCACGCTCGTGATGCTGCCAGCCTCGACGCGATCCATAAGCGCTGAATAAGACAGAGGCTCAGTGCCGCGCAGCGGATTGTTCCCACCGTTCATGGCGGTGAACAAAACAACCAGCACGAGGGCGATAGCGCCCCAAACGAGCAGTGAACGGATGGGCATTTTTTGGTCCGACCCTTCTGGTCCGCGATCCGGCGCCGGCGCGGCAACAATTTCTTCAGCAAGATAGGGACCGCGCCCGCCGCTGAACACCCCTTACTGCCATCAGGGGCGTCAAGGGTGGATGAACGCCTAGGTGGAAAATGCGGCGAAAATCATGGTTTCGCACGGTTAATATCCGGAGCGAACGCATGCATGACTCGCGCCGCGGCGAGGCTGCGCAGCCGCAGGTGATCGCCGACGTCGCGATAGCGCTTCCGCGCCGGGCCATTTTCGAACGCAACCAGTTCACCATTGCGCGCCGGAACAACGCGCCACCCGGCTTCGGACGCGGTCACACCGAGGCGTCCATCCCAAATTGCCTCGACTTCCGCGGTAAGCCAAAGCGGCTCCAGAGCGGGTGCACCGTCTGCGCGGCCTAGCACTGCACCCGGCTCGCGCCGGAGCACAATGCCGGCGCCATTTGGGATGAACTCGATACCGCTGTGCGTGAAACTTTGGCGCGCGTGCATGGCGCGCTCTTCCAACGCCGCCATTTGTTTCCAAGGCGGTTCGCGCGAGGCGCCGCTGGCGGCGGCAATGAGCGCGGACAGCGCACGCTGGCGAACCTCGTTCGGCCCGGTCCATGCCGCGCGCGCGATCTCGATGCTCAGGCTGAGCTGAGTAGCCCTGGCGATGAGAGCTGACGCGGCGCTGTCGAGCGTGTCGCCGCGGCGGCGCAATCGGGCGGCAACCGAAGCCAAGCGCATGGGATCGAGGCCCCGCTGTTCCAGTTCGGCCAAACGCTGGCGCACACGGACGCGTTCGAACTTCGGATTGCGATTGGCGGGGTCTTCCAACCACGCAGCGCCAACAAGGCGCAGATGATCCCGTAAACGTTCGCGTCGCGCGCTAAGCAACGGCCGGGCGAGTGCGATGCCCCGGCCTTCGGGCCAGAGCGGCGCGAACGAAAACGGCGCAGCGCCGGCCAGGCCGCGCCAAGTTGAACCATTGGCCGCGCGCATGAGCACGGTTTCGGCTTGGTCATCGGCGGTGTGCGCGGTCGCAATTGTGTTGAGGCCGAGCGCGCGGGCTTGGTCGCAGATTGCGCGGTAACGCGCTTCGCGGGCCGCCCGCTGAGCGCGATTGGCGCCCTCTTCCCAGGTGAGGGTCAGGATATCCGCGGGAACGGCAAGCGAGTGGGCAATGCTCTGCGCGTGCTTTGCATCGTCGGCGGCGCCGGCGCGAAGGGCGTGATCGACGATGACGGCGCGCAGGCGGCTGGCGCCAAACTCAGCCACGAGTAAATGCAGCAGCGCGACAGAATCGCCGCCGCCCGAGAGCGCGACAAGGACCGGCCTGTCGCCGCTCCAAGCCACCATGCGCCCGATCGTTAGCCGATCGAGCATGCGGCTAACTTAGGTCGGGCAGTTCGCGGCGCGGGCTTCGCGAGACGCGAGATCGCGTACATTGCGCGGGGCGTTCGGGTAGCGCGTCGCAAGCGAACTGAAGGCGCCGCAGGCTTGACGCAGCTCGGCCGTGTCATTGTTGCCGTCGCGCGCCATGCCGGCGAGCGCCATGCCGAGACGCACTTGCGCTTCCGGCGCCCGGGGGCCTTGCGGCGTGCGCTGCAGGTAGGTGGCAAAGCTTGAGGCGGCATCGGGATAATTGTTTCGCGCCAACAAAGTGAACGCATACCAGAAGCGCGCGTTCGGCGTCTGCACGACGTTGGGATAGCGCTCAAGGAATTCGGCGAAGGCGGTTTCAGCGTCCGGATAGCGGCCCGCTGCGAGGTAGGATTGGGCGCGAGCGTAAAGCTCGTCCGCGGTCGGCGCCGGCGCCTCCGCGTTAGGCGCGGGCGCGACGGCGCCGGCGGGTATCGAGCCCAGCGTGCCGGTATTGGCCCGTTGCGCGGGATTGAGGCCGGAGGTGGTCGCGTCAGCGCGCGGCGTGTTTGGCGGCGGGGCGCCGCCCGGCGGCGTCGCCGTCTCCGCAGGCTGCTGCGTGCCGAGCTGTTGGTTCACGCCGGCAAGCTCGCCAACCATGCTGCGCAGACGCTGGATTTCGCGGTCGCGCTGATTGAGTTCGTACTGCAGCCGCTCGTTTTCGGCGGTCTGTTCAGTGAGCTGCTGCTGCAACTCCTCGATGCGATCCTGGCGCGCATCGGCAGCGCCGTATTGCGACGGCGGCGGCAATTGGGTTTGCGCCAGAGCCGGCGCGGCAAAAAGAAACCCGGCTGCGGCGAGGCACGCCGCAAGCCGGGACTGAAATGAGGCCGAACGTTTGGTCATGGGCGAAGTCCTAGTCCGCGCGTTCGGGCCAAATTTTGACGCTTACGAGACCGCGCCGCTAACGATCTGCGTGTGTGCGTTTCGGTTCACACTCCACGCTTCTTCGTTGGCGCGCGCATCGAGCGGGCGTTCCTTGCCGTAAGACACGGACTCGATACGGCCGCCGTCGATGCCGAGCGACACGAGGAAGTCGCGGGCGGCGGCAGCGCGGCGGGCGCCGAGCGCGAGGTTATATTCGCGGGTGCCGCGTTCGTCGCAATTGCCGGCGACAAGCACGCGGACGTTCGGATAGCGGCGGAGCCAAGCAGCTTGGCGCTCAAGCACGGCGCGCGCTTCGGTCGACAGATCGAAGCGGTCGTAACCAAAGAACACGCGGTCGCCGACCGAGACACGGAAGTCTTCAACCGAACCCGGCGTCGGACCGGACGGCTGGGTCACCGGCGGCGTCGTTGGGCCTGTCGGGCCGGTTGGCGTCGGATCGGGACGGCTGGCGCAAGCGGCCAGGGTGGCCACGGTGGCCAGAGCTAGGATGATGTTACGCATTAGGACAATTCTCCCCTAGAAGCGGCGCATTCGGCGACGGCCGTACCCCCTGTACAAGAATGCAAACCTTACAGAGCAGGTTCCTAGCCGACAATCATGTTCCGGTCATGGCAGTATGGGCGACCAGGCGGGGTCTGAGGCATCAGTTTGCGTTGGAATCCTACGTAAATTTCGCCCGGTAAGGTCAACGGACCAGAGTTGCGGGCCTTCGCCACGGCCTTCGCGGAAGAACATGATGACGCGCCCGTTCGGCGACCATGTCGGCGCTTCGTCGAGATAGCTCTCGGTTAAGATGCGTTCACCACCGCCATCTGGGCGCATCACGCCGATGGCGAAGCGACCGCCGCTCTGACGCGTGAAAGCGATGAGATCACCGCGCGGCGACCACACCGGCGTCGAGTAGCGGCCTTCGCCAAAGCTGATGCGGCGTTGGTTCGAACCGTTGGCGTTCATTACGTAAAGCTGCGGCGAGCC
>JADLHI010000457.1 GCA_020848895.1 Hyphomonadaceae bacterium | reverse complement strand
TCATCCTTCGACGACTTGCCGCTTTCATCGCTGGTCGAATTCGGTGGATCGAGCGTCAGTTCCGTCAGAAAACTCGTACGCGAACCAAACGTCGCGCCAATCCGCTGCATCTGATCGATGTCGCCCGCACGCACGCGCGCGTCGTCATAGCGCTCGTTCATCATCGGCCGATACCATTGCGCCGCAAGATCGAGATCAGCCGGCCACGCCGCACCCTGCAGATCGCCAAGCATCTGCTTCAGCCCATCCCACGCCTCGCTCGCACCCGCCGGCGGCGCCGTGTTGCGTACAACGCCATACGCGCCCGTCTCATCGACCGCATCCAGCATCCGCGTCGCCTTCGCCGGCCCCACGCCCGGCACAAGCTGCAACGCGCGAAAACCCGCGATGCGGTCGCCGCCATTCTGCGCCCAGCGCAGAACGCTAAGAAAATCCTTCACATGCGACGCTTCGAGAAACTTCAACCCGCCGAACTTCACGAACGGAATATCGCGCTTCGCCAGCTCCAGCTCCACCGGCGCCGAAAAATCCGCCGCGCGAAACAAGATCGCCTGCTGCATCAAAGTCAGCCCGCGCTCGCGCGCTTCCAACACGCTCTCGGCGATGTAGCCCGCCTGCGCCGCCTCATCGCGCACGCTCACCAATTTAGGCGCCACACCACCCGCACGCGTCGTGCGCAAATTCTTGGTGTAGCGCGCCGATGCCAGATCGATCACCGCGTTCGACGCATCCAGGATCGGCGCCGTCGAGCGATAATTCTGCTCCAGCGTCACCAGCCGCGCTTCCGGCGTGAACGCCTTTGGAAACTCCAGAATGTTGCGCACATCCGCGGCGCGGAACGAATAGATCGACTGCGCGTCGTCGCCGACCACAGTCACGCCGCGCCCATCCGGCTTCATCGCCAGCAGAATCCGCGCCTGCAGCTTGTTGGTGTCCTGATATTCATCGACCAGCACGTGATCAAACCGCGCGCCAACTTCGCGCGCGATCGCCGGCTCATTCATTGCCTCAGCCCAAAGCCATAAGAGATCGTCATAATCCAGCACGTTCTGCTTCTGCTTGGCTTCGACATACGCGCCAAACAGCGTCTTCAACTCCGCATTCCACTCACGGCACCACGGAAACTGCGTCACCACCGCATCGTCGATCGATTCATCCGCATTCACGACGCGCGAATAGATCGCCAGGCACGTCCCCTTCATCGGAAACCGCTTGGCGCCGGTCGCCACGCCAAGCTCCTGGCGCACCATGCCCATCAGATCGGCGCTATCGCTGCGATCGTGGATCGTAAATTCCGGATCGATGCCAATCACCGGCGCCAATTCACGCAACAAACGCGCGCCAATCGCATGAAACGTCCCCGCCCAAGGTATCCTCACATCGGTCGGCAACGCGCGCACCCGCTCCCCCTCGATGGGGGAGCTGTCACCCCCGGACTTGATCCGGGGGTGACTGAGGAGGTGAGGCCCGCCATCGTTTCCGATTGAGCCTCGTGAGGCATCGCTTTCATCGTCCGTGCGCGCGCCCCTCCCCGCCGCTTCGCGGCGACCCTCCCCATCGAGGGGAGGGTAGGCGTAACCGGCGAGCGCCTTCCCCACCCGCGCAATCATCTCACTCGCCGCGCGCCGCGAAAACGTCAGCAACAGAATGCGCGACGGATCAGCCCCGTTCGCAACCAGGTGCGCCACGCGGCACGACAACGTCTTCGTCTTCCCCGACCCCGCGCCCGCGATCACCAGCAACGGCTCAAGCCCATGCTCCACCGCCGCCCGCTGCTCCGCGTTCAGGTCTTCAAAAGCTGCGCTCGTGATTCGCGACATGCGCCGAAGCTGCAGTGTTTCGCCTTTGTTCGCAAACGAACGGCCCGGAACGGAAACGAATGACATTCCCGTAAGAGGCGGTATTCTGCTCCGCAACAACAACAAGGGGGTGAAACGTGGGAGCTCGCGTCTTCATCAGCTATGCAGGGCCTGACGTCCAACAAGCAAAGCTAGTCGCAAAGGGTTTGACGTCGCTCGGCCACGACGTTTTCTTCGCGCCGCAGAATCTGCGTAGCGGCGATCAAATTGCTGGAACGCTCGAACGCGAGATCAAGACTCGAGACGCCCTCGTCCTGATCGCGTCACATAACATCGTCGCAAAGCCGTACATTGAGGCGGAAGTCGCCGCGGCATTCAACCATCGAAAGCGCATCATCGTCCTTCGGCGCACCGACTATCTCGGCTCAGACGAAATTGACTTTCGAACCAAGTCAGCAGTCTGGGTAAACTGTGGCGCTAGAGTTGGCGACCGTGACGTTCGCAGCGTGTCACGCGGACTGGAGGAAATAGCTTCCTCCAAGAAAATCGTTGTCGCGTCGCTCAACCTGAAAGGCGGGACCGGCAAGACAACGCTATGCGGCAACATTTTCGCGGCAATTTCAGAAGTCAGCCCCCAGCCAGTGTTGATGATCGACCTTGATCCTCAACACAATCTCACTCAGTTGCTGCTTCGCACGACACGCGCGGAACGAGCACGCGAGGCTGATCGAGCTGTCCTATCGTTGTTCGAACCAAGCCAGATTTCTGACCCGGTGAGTGAGAGCCCCGCGAACACAATGGAAATCCGCACGGAGGACACGAGAAGCCAAACATCGTGGGAAGCACTGATCGAACAACCTCAGCTTCCGGCCGGCCCATCTGTTGCTCTAATCGTCGGTCAGTTTGAGGCCGCCAAGTACGCGCTTTCACGCGACGGCGCATCAATCGACCGGGCGCTCGGCCGATTCCGCGACAGCGTCGGCCAACTCAACGAGCTGTTTCCGATCATCGCCATTGACGTCAATCCAAGCGCTTCGGCGTTCACCGATGCGGCGCTGTCGGTTGCCACGCACATCGTCGCCCCTGTGATGCCGAACATTCACTCGTACTCCGGCGTCAAACTGCTCTGCCAGCTACTCAAATTGCGCGGTCGCAATGATCTGGTTGGGCGGATCATCCCTGTACTTACAGATTTCCCCAGTCGCCTCACCGTGGCAGAGTCCGACCTGATCAATGCGATCAAGGACGATCCCGATTTCGGTGCCCGAACTCTCGCGGTTGGAATCGATCATTCCAACTATCTGAAGCCGAGAAATGATGATCCGCAGGGATTGGGCTACCTTCGCAACAATCGCGTCGGCACAAACGTGCGGACGGTTGCGTCGTTGCTGCTAGAGGAACTTAGAAAAGATGCCCTCGAAGAAGCCGCCCAACATCCAGACCGCCATTCAGGCGCTGGGTAACAAAGGGTTAACTGCAAAGGAAATCCAATCGATGGCATTGCGAATCGCAGCGATGCCAATCGAAGAGATTGAGATGCAGTTGTTCAAGCGCGACGTCCGCACTCCGGAGCCAATTCCGGAAGCCTCAAGCGATCTTGTCGCTATGGTCGCAAAGCTACGCGCGGCCTCAAAGCGCCGCACGAATGCGGAGATACTCTCTCTCATTGCAGACGAGCTTGAGGACGAAGGTCGTATCAAGAACGCACGGCATCTTCAGTATGGCGGTCGAGAAACCGTCGCGCAGTGGCTTTCTCGAGTCAGTGAGATCGTGCCCGAGCAAGAAATCCGCGTATGCCTTGAAAGCCTGCTAAAAGCTTACAGCGCGGGCACCAGACTCCGGCGCGTGAAGTAGGGCACCGCCCTACATGATCTCCCCAAACGGCATCGCCCACATCCAGCTCACCGTTCGCGACGTCGCCGTGTCGCGCCCGTTCTATTATAAGCTGCTGCACGAAACTTTCGGCATGGCGATCCAGTACGACGTGCCCGGTCAAATCTTCTACTGCATCGGCGCGCGCACTGGCGTGCTCATCCGCAACGCGGCGGACGAACATAAAGACACGCCGTTCGATCAATGGCGCGTCGGCCTGCATCATTTCTGCTTCCGCCTGCGCTCGCGCGAAGACGTCGATGCGCTCGCCGCCGCGATGCAAGACTTCGGCGCCAAGATCATCCGCACCGGCGAAGAAGGCCCCTGGGCGCCCGGCTATTATTCGACTCTCTTCGAAGACCCAGACGGCATCCGCATCGAAGCCCTCTTCATCCCCAGCAGCGGAAACCTGGATCGCATCAGGGACAAACCGCTCGCGCCGGTTGGATGATTGCATCTGGACCGCCGGCGCCCTCGCCGGCATCGCTGCTTAAGCTGGCGCCATGTTCGCAAGCGGAACCTCTGTGCCGGCGAGGGCGCCGGCGGT
>JADLHI010000456.1 GCA_020848895.1 Hyphomonadaceae bacterium | reverse complement strand
CGCCGCGGTCCAGATGCGGCAGGAACGCCGCCGCATGCCTTGGAAGCAATATCCAAACGCGCGGACACGCCGGAGTTTTTCCCGCCACCGGACGAGAGATCGCGAAACCGCCTAAATCTTGGTGGTGTGGGCAGTCTGGAGCTAACGCGTCTCAGCGCGAAATTCCCTGCAAACACCGAATTTACACCGAATTTTGCGGCCCGATCGCTGGCGGGAGGTCGACGCCTGCGGCGCAAAGCCTTTGAAACTGCGCATAAGTTGGCGCTGCGCGGGTTTGGTCGCACATTTCGCGAACAGGGAATAGCAGGGACCCATAACAGGGAAGCTCGCGGCGCTATCAGGGGACAGAGAACAGATACCCAAGACCAGGAAACCAGCCCGTTCAGCCAACATTCCCGCCCCTGACGCACGCACCCCGCCCGCTTACACTCCGCCGGCATGAGCAACATCACTTACCGCCGGGGCCAAGCCGAGTGGGCGCTTTGGCAAGTGTTCCGCCTGGGTTCGGGCGCCAGGGAGACAATGCCGCCGGCGTTCAGCGCGCGGATCAAGAAGCTCCTCGACCTCGACCGCGATCAGTCGGGCGTGAAACTCGCGATCGCCGGGCGCGCCTTCAGCGACGCCGACAAGCGCCGCTCGGGACGCGACGCTGAATTCGACAGCTTTGATGTGTTCTGTTTGGCGCTGGCGCTCGATTTACTGGATGCCGGGTTCCAGCAGATCGACGCTGTCAACCTTATCCGCGGTGCTCGCGACAAGATCCAGGCTGAATTCAATCGCATCAGCGCACTCTACCCAGCCTCAACGCGCGGCCGGCATCTGGCCAAGCATCACCCAAGGCTACCAGCGTTCGTTGAACGCGGCGCGCGCATCGCGGACACCAAGGTCTATCTCATCACCCGAAAGTTTGAACTCGCTGAAACACGCCCGCTCCTCGCCAAGCAGCGAGATGCGCTGATCAAAGAGCCGGCATTCGCACGCGGACGTGAAGCGCTGCAGCAGCATATGATGTCGCTTTCGCCCTTTTCGCGCTCTTTGCTGGTGGTAGAATTTGCGCACACGGCCAAGCTGATCGAGGGCTTCCTCGCACGCGCGCCGATCGTCAATCGAGCCAGAAAGAGCTGAGGTCATCACATGGTGCAGAAAGCATATCTTAGTGTCGCTCTTGTGGGAGCTATACTGGCGAAGGGAGTAGCCGCATGACGCTGCGCCCCAAGCCTTCGGCCAAGCGGCTCGAAATCGAGCATCTTCGCCCTCGCGCGATCAAGCCGCGCGCCCGTAATCCGCGCACCCATAGCCAAGCCCAGATCGGCAAGCTGATGGAGGCCATCAGAAAGTTTGGCTTCACCGCGCCCGTGCTCGTCGATGCGGAGACCTGCCTCATTGCCGGCCATGGCCGGCTTGAGGCCGCGCTGAGGCTTGGCCTTTGCGAGGTTCCGGCCATCCGCATCGCGCATTTGTCGCCGCGCGAGATTCAAGCTTTGGTCATCGCCGACAATCAGCTCGCCGCCTTGAGCAAATGGGACGACGAGATTCTGAAGCTCGAATTGGGCGACCTCATCTTCGATGATGAGATCGATTTCTCACCCTCCATAACCGGCTTTGAGGGCGCCAAGATCGATGCTCTCGTGTTCGGCGGCGAGTTCGCGGCGGCGGAAGACGAAGACCTTCCAGCTGGCGCTTCTGGTCGTTCGCCAATCACTCAGCTGGGCGATATCTGGCAAAACGATCAGCTGACGCTCATTTGCGGCGATGCGCTGAAAGAGGAGACCTACCAGGCCCTCCTCGGCGCTGAGAAAGCCGCGATGGCGCTCACCGATCCGCCCTACAATGTCGCTATCGACGGGCACGTCTCGGGCAAAGGAAAAGTCCGCCACCGCGAGTTTGCGCAGGCCTCAGGCGAAATGAGCGAAGCGGAGTTCATTGCGTTTCTGTCGACGGCGTGTGAGCGCATAAAGGCCAGCGTGAGCCATGGAGCGCTCATTTACGTTTTCATGGACGGCGCCCACCTCTTTGACTTGATGAGTGCGGCGCGGAGTGTTGGACTGAAGCAACTGAGCTTTTGCACCTGGGCCAAGACCAATGCCGGCATGGGTTCGCTTTACCGGTCTCAGACCGAACATGTCTTGATTTTGAAAGCCGGAGACGCCAGCCACACCAACAACATTCAGCTCGGTCGTTTCGGGCGCAATCGCACGACGCTCTGGACTTATCCGGGCGCCAACAGCTTTGGGCGCAACCGCGACGCCAGCCTTGCGGCGCACCCAACCGTCAAGAACGTCGCCATGTTGGCCGACGCCATTTTGGACGCCACCAACAAAGGCGATCTGGTGCTCGATCCATTTGCCGGATCGGGTTCAACTTTGGTTGCCGCTCATCGTGTGGGACGGCGCGCCGCCGGCATTGAACTGGACCCGCTCTATGTCGATGGCGCACTGCAACGCATCATTGCGCTCACTGGTTTAGACTTTGAACGCGCTAGCGACGGCGCCTCGTTTGCAGAACTCCTACGCCAGGCCGACGCCGCATGAGTGAGCAGGATGTTCCCCCACCCGACCCTGGCGATGAAGCCGTCGGCTACAAGCGCCCACCGCGTCAGCACCGCTGGAAACCCGGCCAATCCGGCAATCCGCGCGGACGACGCAAAGGCGCACGCGGCTTCAAGGGCGATCGCGACCGCATGCTGGATTTGCTGGTGCACGCCACTGAGGACGGCGCGCGGCGCACGCTCACCACCCAGGAAGCCGCGCTTCGCGCGCTCCGCAAGAAAGCGCTCGGCGGCGACATACGGGCGCTCGACCGGGTCATCGACCTTGCACTCGATCGCCAGACCGAAACGGAAGCGCAAGCCAATGCCGGCGACGCCGAGCGCGTCAGCAAAGAGGATCGCATCCTGCTTGAGCAAGCCTTGGCGCGCATGGCGCCAGAAGCTAGCTCCGAGACCAAGCCATGAGCGATGCGTTCTCCGACGCTGAAGTAGCGCGGTTGCTCGACGCCTTGAGCCGTGCGGAGCTGACGAGCTTTATAGAACGCGCGATGAATGTGCTAGCCTCGGCAGGGCCTTATCTTTCCAACTACCACATCGCCGCTCTTGGCTATGCGTTGCAGGGCGTGTTCGAAGGCAGAACCAAGCGCCTTCTCATCACCTTGCCGCCGCGGCATTTGAAATCGATTGCGGCTTCAGTGTGCTTTCCGGCCTGGACGCTTGGAAAAGCGCCGCGCACGCGTCTCGTCTGCATCTCTCACACCGCTGAACTCGCAACCCAGCATCACAATGATTGCCGCCGGCTCATCCAGAGCCCCTATTATCAGCGCCTCTTCGGCGCCTGCCGCATCGCCCGCTCCAAGAATACGGAGGTGGAGTTTCGCACCACGTTCGGCGGCGGACGGCTATCGCTCTCGGTTGGCGGACCGATCACCGGCCGCGGCGGCGAGATCGTCATCATCGACGATCCGCTGAAGGCCGACGATGCGGCCTCCGACACCAAACGCAAAGCCGTCAACACTTGGTTTGCCAACACCATTGGCTCGCGTCTCAACGATCCGCGCACCGGGGCCATCATTGTCGTCATGCAACGCTTGCACGAAGATGATCTCGCCGGCGCGCTGCTCGACCAAGGCGGGTGGACCCACCTCAATCTGCCCGCCATCGCCGAGTTTGATGAGCGCGTTCAGATCGGCCCTGAGACCTATCACCTCCGCCGCGAAGGCGAACTCCTCCACGCCGAACGCGTCTCGGCCGAAACACTGACCCAACTCAGGCGCGAACTGGGTGAGGATGCGTTTTCAGCCCAGTACCAGAGCGCCCCGCGCCACGCGAAGGCGCGATCATCAAACGCGCCTGGCTTGGCCGCTACGTGCACACACCTGAACGACGCCCTGGCGATCAGATCGTCCAGTGCTGGGACATGGGTGTCAAAGCTGGACCACAGAATGACTACTCGGTCTGTGTCACGGTGCTGAAGCGCGGGCGTCAGCATTTCATTCTGCACGTCCTGCGCGATCGCTGGGAATTTGCAACGCTCTTGAAGCGGGTTGTCGATCACCGGCGCCAGTATGGGCCAGGACCCCTGCTCATCGAAGACGCCGCCGCTGGCGCGCAAGTGATCCAAGCTCTGAGGGCCGACCCCAAGCTGCCCCGCGCCATTGCGCTCAAACCCGACAGCGACAAAGTCTCAAGGCTCGCGGGCCAGTCTTACAAATTTGAAGCTGGCGACGTGCTGTTGCCGGAGAGCGCGCCTTGGCTAGGCGAATTCGAAACTGAGCTTCTCGCCTTTCCAAAATCACGCCATGACGACCAGGTCGACGCCATCGCCCACTATCTGCGCTGGAGCGATCGCCATCAGTCTGCGCCGCTGGTGAGCGGCGGAGAGGTCTTCGCGTATGGATCGAGCTAATCCAGCAGCCGCCCGGGCGCGAGCTTCAGCGCCTTCGCCAAGCGTTCGAGGACTGTGATCGTCGGATTGCGCACTTTGCGCTCAATGCCCGACACATAAGTGCGATGAAGCCCGGCTTCGTCAGCCAAATCCTCCTGCGACCAGCCCTTAGCCTGGCGCAAGCTGATCAGGTTCTTGGCAAGCTTTGCCCGCACATCCATGGGCCGGCACAAACGCGCCGCTGCGGCCTATGAGGCCACCGACTATGAGTCTCATTTGGCGCTTGACCGCGCGCCTTAGGCGAGCCTTGCTGGCAGGCGATGAGACTCTTGGTCTACACGGCTATGGGCGTCCGTTTGGCGTCCGAGGCAATCTGATGCCGCTTCGCTTCAACATGCTGTTGGCGCAAGCGGGCATCGACCCAGCCGATGTGCGGCTGCTTCGCCATCAGGACATTGTCCAGGGCAAAACCGTCTATCGGCTTTGGCGCGATTTTCCGGCGGGCTTTGAAGAATACCAGAGCGGTCAAGCTGCGGCTCAGCGCGCGCGCTTTGCGGCGCCCTATTGGGCAAGTTTTGTCGCCAGCCCCGGTGGCGAGACCTTGTTTGTCGGGATCTACAGGGTCGAAGCCTGCACCAATGTTGCGGCGCCGTTTGTCAGCCCGCTGCTGCAAACGCCCGTGCCGGCGCACGAGGTTGATCTCTATGCGCTCTCGCCGATGGCGGAGCTGTCGGAATTCATCGGCATGCTCACCATTGATTGGGGCGATGGGGCGCGGTCCTGGGTGCAGCGGGCTGACAGGCAGGACAAGGCGATCCTTGAACTCCGGCGCGCGATCTTAGAGCCTGAGTTTCCAGGCTATGGCGCCTTCATGGCGCAGCTCTCCGAACTGGAGAGTCTGCCGCTCTCGTGGCGCACGGCGTTGAGCGCCAGTCGCGGCATCTATCTTCTGACCTGCCCGCGCACCAACGAGGCCTATGTCGGCGCGGCTCTTGGAAGCGATGGCTTCTGGGGCCGTTGGCTTGACTATGCGCGCTCAGGCCATGGCGGCAATGTTGGACTAAAGAGCCGCGAGGCCAGCGACTATCGGGTCTCGATCTTGGAAACGGTCGCTTCCAGCGCGACGGAGACCGACATCTTGGTCATCGAGGCGCGCTGGAAGGCGAAATTGCAAAGCCGTGAGATGGGACTCAACCGGAACTGAGCGAAGCTTTTCGAGGCCCAGGCGCTTTAGATTCCTCGCACGCGCGCGAGGCGCTGGCGCAATCGCGCCCAATCAGCGCGAGATCGTTTCGAAGCGCGCCTGAAAGAAGCGCAAATACTGCGGCTCGTGCACCATGCGCAGACCCTGGATGTCGGTTCGCCGCGCATAGAGGTTGGCGATGCTCTCGGCGATGACATCCATGTGCGCCTGCGTGTAGACGCGCCTCGGGATGGTAAGGCGCACGAGTTCGAGATTGGGCCTTCGGTTCAGCCCCGTCTCCGGGTCGCGGCCCGCGGAGACGTTGCCACGCTCCATGGTCCGCACGCCCGAGTCCACGTAGATGGCCGCCGCAAGCGCCTGCGCCGGATATTCGTCGCGGTCCAGATGCGGCAGGAACGTCGCCGCATCGATGAAAACGCCGTGAGAACCGATGGGCTTCACGATGGGCACCCCTGCTGCTTCCAGTTTGGCGCCGAGATAACGCACCTGTCCGATGCGCGCTGCCTGATGCTCCTCCATCAGCGCTTCCTCGATGCCGATGGCCATCGCCTCCATGTCCCTGCCGGCGAGCCCGCCATAGGTGTGCAGGCCTTCATAAACGACGGCCAGATTCTGCGCCCGTTTGAACAAGTCCTCGTCGTTGCAGGCAAGGAAGCCGCCGATGTTTACGAGCAGGTCTTTCTTGGCCGACATCGTGGCGCCGTCGGTCAGATCGCATATCTCGCGCAAAATCCGCGCGAGGCTGCGCGAAGCGTAGCCGCGCTCGCGCTCCTTGATGAAGAACGCGTTCTCGATGGTGCGCGTGGCGTCGAGCATGATCGGGATGCCATGCTGGCGGCAATAGGCGTGCAGCTCTTTGAGATTGGCCATGGAGAACGGCTGGCCTCCGGCCATGTTCACGTTGCCTTCGAGACTGACATACGGAACGCGCCTGGGGCCGACCTCCCGCACCAGCCGATCGAGTTTTGCGATGTCTACGTTGCCCTTGAAAGGATAGTCGCTCTGCGGATCGTGCGCTTCGTCGACGATCACGTCGACGAACGCGCCGCCGGCGCGCTCTTGATGCAGCCGCGTGGTGGTGAAGTACATATTGCCGGGAACATAGTCGCCGGGCTTAATCAGCAGTTGCGAGAGAATGTTCTCGGCGCCGCGCCCCTGATGGGTGGGCAGCAGGAACTTGTAGCCGTAGTAGTTTTGAACCGCCTTTTCGAGGTGATAGTAATTTTCGCTGCCGGCATAGGCCTCGTCGCCGAGCATCAGCCCCGCCCACTGGCGATCGCTCATGGCGGCAGTGCCCGAGTCGGTCAGAAGGTCGATGTAAACGTCGCGGCTGCGGATCAGAAACGTGTTGTAGCCGGCTTCGGCGATGATGCGCTCGCGCTCCTGGCGCGTCGTGACGCGGAGCAGTTCGACCATCTTGATTTTGAACGGCTCCGCCCAACTCGACTTCGAGGCGATTGTCTCATCCATTGAACGGCTCCGCTGGCGCAACAAGATTCAAGCGATCGCGCGGTGATGCGCCCGCAAGATCGGGGAATTCGAGAGACAAAGATGCGCTCCGCTGTCGCGAGGCTGGAAGCTACGCGTCCCTGCCCTCACGCAAATGACTCTTGTCAACCGGACGCCGCTCTTTGGCGGCCCACGGCGTCAGGCTGCCGAATGGGCGCACGCGCTGTCGGCGCCCCTCTGCTCTAGCGGGATCTGCTGTTTGCGCTCGCCGCCTATACCGTCGGGGTGCTTGTCGCCGTTTGGCGTTCTCGCGCCGCACCGCATTGGGCTTTTCTCGCCCGTCTCGCCACGCTGGCGTGGGCCGACAATGCAGCCCTGGTCATCGGATCTCTGCAACGCGAACTCATCGCTCGCTGGCGCGTGGAGTAGGCGCGCGCAGCGCCAATCTGAACCCGATCATGCTCGACATGATCATCGCCGCAGCTGTGACAACCCACGCGCCGGCGGCGACCCAGACCATGGCTTGCGAGACCGCCCGCAGCGGCGCGAAATCAGCTGCGAGCGACAATCTGAGGCTGGCGAGCGCGTACATGCCGAGCGGAAACACAAGGCTCCAGTACATCGGCGTGTAGCTCACTGGCGCCCGGCGCACGACATGCTTCCAAATGCCGAACAGAACGATCAAGGGAATCCACCATGTCGCCCACGCCCACATGAGCAGCGTGACGCCGTCGATGAAGGGGCGCATCGAGACGAGAAACGCCATGTCGCTGTCGGTGAGGATGAGCACCGAACCGGCATTGGTGGTGATCGCGGCTGCGCCCATCACCACCCACAGCAAGGGCGTTATGTCCTCCGGCTCGATGTCGAAGAAAAAGATGCGGTGTGCGAACAGCGTTACGAAGATGCCGTAGAGTCCGAGCCCGACGCCCCAGAACATGTGAATCAGGACGAGGACGCTCTGTTCATGGCGGCCAAGCTCCGGCGCGATGGCGGCCCCGAGAATAACCAGCGATTCCGTGCCAACGATGGCGATCAGCCACCCTCCATGCACGACATTGGCGCCCCGCGCCGTGTTGAGAAAGGTGAGAACGCCGAACGACAAATAGATGAGCAGCAGCCAAAGCCCGAGCGCGAACGCCCACATCCACATGGCGGCGCCGTCCCATCCGCGAAGATGCAGGCCAACCCCCAGTACGTCCGTCGCCGCCACGATGGTGAAGAACGCAAACACGAGCCTTGGATTGGTAAGGTCGGCCCACACGCGCGCGCCGAACCATAATAGGCGCGAAATGGTGAGCACCCACAGCACCGGGTACGCGCACACATTGATCGCAAACAGAAAGTCCGAGAGCGCCTCCCACCGTTCGAGGCGAAGCGCATTCGAGACAATGCCGGTCGCCATCACCAGCGCGAAATAGCCCGGATAGAGAT
>JADLHI010000455.1 GCA_020848895.1 Hyphomonadaceae bacterium | reverse complement strand
CGCGCGGCGGCAATTCGTGGAAGAGATAGACGCAAGTCGCAGCCTCAAAGCTCGCGTCTTCGAATGGCGCCTGCTCGATCGCGCCGGTCACGATCTCGACCTGCGGCCAAGCGCCGAGACGCTTGCGCGCTTCTTCGCAATAGGCCGGCGACAGATCGAGGCCTGTCGCGGGAATGCGCGGATACGCAGCAAGCACCTGGCTCAAGAAGCGGCCATTGCCGGAGGCGACATCCAGCAATTTGACCTTGCGTTGATCGGTGCCGCGAATGGCCCGCGCCAGTGAGCCGAGCGTAATGCGCCGCATCGCGTCGGCCGCGCCACCAAACAGAATTTCGACCTGCGTGTCGTAGAGTTTGGCGCTGTCCTGGCTGAGCCAGCCGCCGGTCTGGTAGTGGAAGTTCTGCAAATAATACGTCGGATAGCGGCCATCGCCCTTGGCTTGCTCGCGCACTTCCGTGCCATCGCGCTCCAAGCGGCGTTGATCGACCTTCGGCAGATCGCGGAAGAAATTGGCGGAGCTGCGCAGCGCTTCAATGGCCCGGGTGAGACGGATGTCGTCCGGCGCGGGATAGTAGCCCGCTTCGATATTGGCGCGATCGCGCGCGAAAAGATCGAGGAACGCCGTGCGAATGCTCTGCGCATCGCCTTCCGGCGCCTGCGGTTCGAACTTGGGTTCGCCCGGGCGGTTAAACGGGCCTGAAATGCGGCGCGCGAGCAGATACTGGCTCATGTACCAGGCGACGCGCGCGCCCTGTGCGGCGGCGTAGCGCGCGCGGCCAATATCGCGCAACAAGCTCATCGCCTGAATGTAGCGCGCATGCGCCCTCGCCTCCACCCGCGCCGGCGTCGCACGCGCAAACAATCTGAAGACGCCCTGAACCTCAGTCTTTTGGACGCACGCGTCTGCTCTTGCGGCGATATTTCGCCGGCGGTTTTTCCAGGGGCGTGGGCCAGCGGGTGATGCGTTTGATGAGGCCTGGCATTTTGAGCCGGCCTTCGGGGCGCGTCTTGTTGCGCACCGAGGCTTTGGATTCGTGCACGCTGTCTTCGCTGCCCGAGATGAGCGGATGCCACCAGAAGAGATCCTTGCCCTCTGACACGAGGCGATACGCACACGTGCGCGGCAGCCAATCAAGCTTCGGCACATTCTTCGGCGTGAGCTTGACGCAATCGGGGACGTATTGCTTGCGGTTGGCGTAGTCGCTGCAGCCGCAGCTCTTGGTGTCGAACAGCTTGCAGGAGACATCCGTGAGATAAAGCTCGCCGGTGTCGGCATCCTCCATGGAAATGACGCAGCACTTGCTGCAGCGGTCGCAGAGCGCTTCCCACTCGCGTTCGTTCATCTCAGTGAGCTTCTTCTTGCGCCAATAGCCATCTTCGAGCGGCGCATTATCGGCTTCCGCATTCCGTTTACGGCGCGAATTTTGATAATCGAGGAGCGTGGTTTTGGTCATCGTCACGCCTCGGCAGGTGTCGTGCTCTTTGTGAAATCCTTCGTGCCTTTGTGGTTCTTCTTTTCACCACAAAGACACAAAGGCGGCACAACGGGCACAAAGGCGCTCATCGCTCGAAAGCTCCGACAAGTTCGATGTGCGGGCTCCAGCGGAATTGATCGACGGGGGTGAGCTTGGTCAGCGTGAAGCCATGCTCGATCAGAACTTTGATGTCGCGCGCAAAGCTGGCGGGATCGCAGGACACATAAGCCAGCTTGCGGATCGGCGCCCGCGCGATCTGCTCGGCTTGTTGGCGCGCGCCAGAGCGCGGCGGATCGATCACGGCAGCGTCGAACTTTTTCATTTCAAGCGTCGAAAGCGGCGTGCGCAGCAAGTCGCGGCGCAGAATGCTCACTTCTTTCAGCGCGCCGCCCGCCCCGTCGGCCGCCTTCTTCAATGCCGTCAGCATTTCGGTATCGCCTTCAGCGGCCAACACTTCGGCGTACTCGGCAATGCGGAGCGCGAAGGTGCCGATGCCGGAGAAGAGATCGACGACGCGCCTGGCGCCGTGCAGTGCTTCGAGCGTGAGGCGCGCAAGCGTTTCCTCACCCTGCGCCGTGGGTTGGAGGAACGCGCCAGGCGGCGGGCTGACGAGCGCTTTGCCCATGCGCAGAATTGGCTTGGCGCGCTCGACGATGGGATCTCCATCGAACGACAGACGGGCGAGGTTCAGGGCATTGGCTTCTGCGATCAGCTTTTCCAATTGCGCGCGATTGAGGAGATCGACACGGCCGGCGCCTTTGATGGAAATGTCGACGCCGCTATCGGTCAGCAGGCATTGCATCGTGATTTCCCCGCGCGCCGGGAGCGCCAACTCAGCCAGCGGGCCGAGCTTTAGCACCGTCGCTTCAAGCTGCGGCGCAAGCACCGGACATTGCGCGATCGGCGTCAGCCGCGCGCCGCCACGTTCGATAAAGCCGATGCGGACCTGGTTGTTCTGCCGCGCGGCATGAACGGCGGCGCGCCGGCGCCCCTCGCCCCAGGCCGCGACGGTAGGCTCAACCTGGATGGCGCCGAAGCCGCGCTTGGCGAGCGCCTCGACCACCTGCGCGCGCTTCCAGGCGAGGTAGGGTTCATCGGCCCAGTGCTGCAGTTGGCAGCCGCCACAGCGGCCGAAGTGCCGGCAGGCGGGCGCCTGGCGCTCAGGGCTGGGGCGGAGCACTTCGATCAGCTCGGCCCGCCCGCCCGCGACGCGCGCGCGCACCTGTTCGCCTGGCAGCGCGTAGGGCGTGTAGATCGGGCCAGCTTCTCCCTCACTGGTTGAATCGCCACGCGATCCGACGGCCGAAATCTCCAGCACCCGCTCTTCCGGGGCCGGAATTTCGGCCTTGCGGGCCTGTTGGGGCCGGGACCGGGAAAGGCGGTTCATACGCTTCATGTGCCGTTCAGACTGAATTT
>JADLHI010000454.1 GCA_020848895.1 Hyphomonadaceae bacterium | reverse complement strand
GAGCAAGTCCATCTTGTAGCGCCAGATGTACTGTCGCCAGAGCCGTGCGAGAATGGCGTTCGCCGTCATCGCCGCGTGGCCCGCGTCTGCTTCGACAAGCTCAGCATGACGCTACTTTGCCGTTGGTAACTGAATTGGCGTCACCCTGAGCTTGTCGAAGGGCGGCGCCACGCACGGGCAGTGTCGCCGGCGAGGCGCCGGCGCTCCAGGAGATGCTCATCACATCTCGCCTTCGGGATCGGTCCCTGGGTCGAGCAGGCGGTGGGCGTGGATGATGAAATAGCGCATGCGCGCGTTGTCGATGGTGCGCTGGGCGGCGCCCTTCCAGGCGTCGTAAGCGGCGCGGTAATTTGGATAGGCGCCGACGAAATCGACGGCCTTGAGATCGATGAATTCAGGCCGATCGAGGTCCTTCATCTCGCCGCCGATGACGAGGTGGAGAAGCTGGCGTTGGTGTTCGCTCATGTGCCTTTAGCCGCTGGCCTGCTCGCGCGGATCGGGCAGGGTTTTCGTGCGCTCGATTAGCAAAGCATGAAGCTCGGCGCCAGCGGCGGCGACTCCCGGCACGCGCGGGTTCTCGTTGTTGAACCGAAGCGGACCGCCCCACATGTCCGAGACCGTGCCGCCCGCCGCTTCCACGATCGCAGCGCCCGCCGCGACATCCCATTCGTGCTTCCAGCCGAACAGCATCGTCGCGTCTCCCATGCCGGCGGCGACCAGCGCCATGCGGTAGGCGATCGAGTGGCGCTCGATCACGTCCATCTTCGGCCACGGCGTCGGCCAGCGTTTATCGGCGAAGCGCGATTTTTGGCCGATGATCCTGGCGCCTTCGAGATAGCCGATGTCGGTCACCTTCATTGGCATGCCATTGAAGAACGCGCCGTGGCCCACCACGCCGGTGAACATTTCGTCGGTCATCGGATTGTAGATTGCGCCAGCGTAAGCGCGATTGCCTTGCACGATGCCGATGCTGATCGTCCATTGCGGCGTCTTGCCGATGAGCGAGGCGGTGCCGTCGATCGGATCGAGCATGAAGGTGCGGTCTTTGCCGAGCCGATATTCGGGCTTGTCCGGCGTTTCTTCCGAGAGCCAGCCATAGTCGGGGCGCTTGGAGAGGAGCTTGATCTCCAGCATCGCGTCGACGGCTTTATCGACGTTGGTGACCGGACCTGCTTCGCCTTTTGACTCAATCTCAAGCGGCTTCAGCGACAGCTCGCGCGCCATCGTTCCCGCTTCGCGTGCGCAGGCTTCCAGCAGTTCGAGTTCAGACGCCGCCGATTGCAAGGTCGTCCACGATCAAGCTGGAGATTTCGAGGGAGCCGCGATTGTCGACGTCGGCGCCGGTGCGCAGGCGTTTGAAGATGTCGAGCAGATTGCCGGCGACGGTGATTTCGCTCACCGGATGCGCGATCTCGCCGTTCTCGAACCAATAGCCCGAGACGCCGACAGACCAATCGGCGGTGTTGGGATTGAGCGAGGGCGAGAACATGTCGGTGACGAATACGCCTTTGCCGGCGTTCTTCATCATCGTCGGCAAATCTTCCGCGCCGGGCTTCACGAACACGTTCGACGTCGCAATGCCGGGTGGGCCGCCGTGACCGGCGGTGGCGTGGCCGTTTGGTTCGAGATTGAGCTGGCGCGCGGCCGAGGCGTTGAGCAACCACATCGTCAATACGCCGTCATCGATGAGCGTTGCAGGCGAAACCGCGCCGCCTTCACCATCGAACCAGCGGCTGCCGGGCAGGCGCTTTACGAATGGGTCTTCGTGGATGCGGAAGCCTTCGGCGAAAATGCGCTGGCCCATCTTGTCTTTGAGGAACGAGACGCCGCGCGCGACAGCTGAGCCGGAGATCGCCGAGAAGAAGGGCGAGATGATGCGGCCTGCAAGGCGGTTCTCGAAAATCACCGCAGCTTTTTGACTCGCGATCTTCCTGGCGCCGATGCGCTTGGCCGTGCGTTCGCCGGCGATGCGGCCGATCTCTTCGGGTGACGGCAGGTCGGCGAAGAAGCGTTTGGTGCGCCACTCATAGTCGCGCTCCATTTCGTCGTCCTTCTCCGCCACCGGCTGGGCGCCGAGCGAATAGGAGGTGCCGGCTTCGAAGCCTTCGAAGCCGTTCGAAGTGAAGTGCACGAAGGTCGAGTGTTCGCTCGATGCGCCGCCGCCGCCGGAGTTGGCGATGCCGGGAATGGCGAGCGCGGCGGCTTCACAGCGTTTCGCCAACTCAAGCAATTGCTCGGGCGTCGGGCGGGCGGTGTCGGATTGCTCGAGGTCGGGCGCGGGACCCTTGGCGTGGTAGCGGGCGTCGAGGAGGCCGGCGAATTTGTCCTCCGGGGCGAACTTGGCCATCGCCACGGTGCGCTCGGCAAGATCGCGGAGGCCTTTGGTGGAAAGATCGGTTGAGGAGGCGGAAGCTTGCTTCTTGCCGATGAAAGCCCGCAGAGCCACCGAGCGCGCTTCCTCACGCTCCATACCTTCGAGGTCGCCCATGCGGACCTCGGCTGAGATGCTCTCGCGGACGGCCAAGGAGGCCTCGGAGGCGTCGGCGCCAGCTTGTTTTGCGTAATCGATCAGGGCCGCGAGCGCGGCGTGGGACTCAGTGTCGAAGGCCATGTCGGCAACATGGGCCTGCCCGCCGGTCGGGGCAATTGTACTTTGCGGTATAATATTACTCAAAGCTGCTGAGCGAGGCCGGCCCAGATGAGGCCGCCGCCGATCAGGGCGTAGGCGATCCAGGTCAGGATCATGCCGAACATCCGGCCGGCATTGAATGGGCCAGTGTGAAGACCCCAGGCGTGTAAAATTCTGCCGAGCGTCAAAGAAATTCCCGAGGCGTGCAGCAGCCAGATCGGGGTCGCGGGGTCGAAAAGCGCCAGCAAAGTGATGCCGACGAGGCCCGCTGGGATGTACTCGGCGGCGTTGCCGTGGGCGCGGACGGCGCGGCCAAACGCTTCGTTGTTGCCGTCGCCCAACGTGATCTTGTGCT
>JADLHI010000453.1 GCA_020848895.1 Hyphomonadaceae bacterium | reverse complement strand
CTGGTTTCTCCGACAGGATGTGGACTTTCAGCTCGGTCCCGCAAGTCCCGTAACGCAGGAATTTTCGACTGCGAAACGGGCATATTTTGTTTCGCGAGGGGCTGGACTGTCAGGATATGTCGCCGAATGCGGCGCAGCGATCATCGGCGCCATGACGGGTCTCAGGCCCGACCACCTTGAGAACCACGCCGCCTATATCGCGGATTGGCTCGTCCTCGTTCGATCCGATCCGCGCGCGTTTCTTTCCGCCGCCGCCAAGGCTCAATCGGCCGTGGATTGGCTGATCGCGCGCGCAGGCGATCCAGTGAATGAACCGGCGCCCGCGATCAGCGCCGACCATAAAGCGGCGCTTCACACCTAGCGAGTGCTGCGAGCGCTCCCCCGCCATCATCGCGTCCGCACCCTGTCACGAGGTGCGGACGCGGCCTGGGTCTTGCGAGCACGCCGCCCATGCTCAGGCTAGTTCAGATCCTGATCGGCGCCGTCGGATGCGCGTGCGTGGCCGCCAGCTTCGCCGGCGTGCGCGACCGCGTGCTCTACAATCCGAGTGAGTCCATTCCCTCCGGCTTTTACACGCGCATCGATGCGGCGCCCGTTGCGGGCGCGATCGTCACCGTCCGCGCCCGCGACGTTGCCCCGGATTATGCGCGGCTGCGCGACTATGCCGACGACACCGACCGCTTCATCAAGCGCGTCGCCGCTGTCGCGGGCGATAGTGTCTGCGCCGATGGCGACACCGTAACGGTAAATAGCCGCGCGGTGGAACGGGAGGCTTACGACGCACAAGGACGCGCGCTCCCGCGCTGGCGAGGCTGCCGCTCGCTCGCAGCCGACGAGGTGTTCTTACTCGGCGACACCGACGATTCTTTTGACGGCCGCTATTGGGGACCGATCGATGCGCGCCTGATCGAAGGCGTGTGGCGACCACTGTGATCGATCCGAACGGAAACGCACCTCGTGACGGGGTGCATGTATCGCGCTGACTGCATACGGCTATCAGTCCCAGCGATCTCAATTTCCGTCGAAGGCGCTGAGCGACGTGGGCAGCTTGCTCTAGCTTGCTTGCGCTTTTCACACCATCAAGACGCTTGCGATGAAGGCGCACCTCAAAACACAGCGTAAGGCAAGATAAAGCGCACCCCATGCTGTTCACCAATCGCTTGCAAATGCTGGCGTTTCGACGAGGTGCGCGCGATCATCGCAGGGTGCGCACGAGGTGCGCTCGTTCTTGCTGTAGCGACACCGTTTCGATGCACGATGACACGATCAAACCTCTGTTTCCATCCGCGCACACGACGGGCGGCGGCTTCGCGCCGTTCGTGCTTCAGCCACGCAAGGCGCTGAGTTTCACCCGCAAGCTCGATAGCGAGAGTCTTGAAGGACGTAACGAGGGACGCGCGCGCAAAGGCTCCGGCGGCGGCTCGCACTCATTATCGAGCAAGCTGCAAAAACGAGTCGGCAAATCGAGCGCGCTGGCGAAGCGCACCCTGTCGCGCGGTGCGGGAAGATCCGGTTTCGACACGCGGCAGCGCGCCGTCGTGCAGATCCATTATTTTAGTCATGCCGCCGGCGGAAGCGGATCGCTGCGCGAACACGCGCGCTATGTGGCGCGGGACGCCGCCGCGCGCGATCCGGCGCAGCACGCGCAAACGATTGAGCAGGAAGCTGACCGCGCGCGTGAAGGCGGTCGCGCAACGCCGGAGGCGAAAGCCCGTGCCCGCGCGCGCTATCTCTCTCGCGAGCTTACGGGCGCAGGCGAACGCAGCGTGTTCTATGATGCGCTCCGCGAGGGCGTGGACGGCCGCGCCGCCGCCGCGCATTGGGCCAGGAGCGACCACCGCCATTTCCGCATCACGCTCTCCGCCGAAAACGGTTCGCGCCTGGGCGATCTCAAAGACTATACCCGCGACGTGATGGCCCGCGCCGAAGCCGCGCTGGGCACGAAGCTGGAATGGATCGCCGTGGATCATTGGGACACGGACAATGCCCATACCCACATCATCCTGCGCGGCCGACGCGACAACGGCCGCGCCCTCTTCATCCCGCGCGAGTATGTCCAACACGGCTTCCGGTCCGCGGCGCGCGATGCCGCCACCGAGCGACTGGGCCAACGCACGCGCGCCGACGAGCGCCTGGCGCTCTTCCGCGAGGTGCGGGCGCACCGGCCCACGCGGCTCGACAAATTGATCGCCGACCAGCTCCCCGCCGACAGGACAGTGCGGCTTGCCGATCTCCGCGTTCCCACCGGCTCGCCGGAGCTGAACGACGCGCTGAAGGGCCGAGCCCAGGAATTGCGGCGGCTGGGCCTCGCGGTCGAGGTCAAGCGCAACGTGCTCCGCTTCGAGCCCGGCTGGCGCGATGCGCTGAAGGCGATGGAGCTGCACTTGGACATCCGCAAGGCGCTCATGCAGGCCCGCGTGCAGGACGCGGCGCGCGTGTTCGCGGCCAAGGGCGTGCCACTGTCGCCTGGGCGAGATATCTAAGCCGTGACGGTGCCATCGTGCTCGCGCCGGTCAAGCGGCGAGCGCTTGACCGGCGCTGTGCGCGATGGCCGGCAGAGCCCGTCGGGGCGCGGGGCGCCTCCGACTTGGTTCGACCCCTTGGCCTGCCCGGCCAGGGGTCGAACGCAGGGCTAGGGGTTGTTGGCGCGGGCGGCGGTGGTGGGTTTTAGCCTGCGGCGCCAGCATTGCGTGAGCAGTGTGGTTCACGAGCGCGCATCGACCAGTATTCCCCGGATGCAGGCGCTCATCGGCTCATACTTGCCGTCATTGGCTTGCCGCGAAGCGTCCCCCCATGCGTCGCAAATCCAGCTTGTGACCCGCTTGGGCTGCGAGTTGTTTAGAAATTTCGACGCGACGGAGTTCGCCGGTCCATTCGTAGATGTCCTGAAACAGATGGCGGTGGATGGCCCTCAAGTGCGCGAGATCGAAATCGCCCCTCGGCGCCCCTCGCGAATCCGGATCGCCACCAACCTGCGCTCGGCCTTGTCCAAGGTCGCCACGTCACGAACGTCGAGCTTGTGCTCGAGAACTTGGCTGCCGGGATATTTGTAGAGTTCGCGGTCGAGCGCTTCGTTGCTCATTCCGCAGCAAGAGGGCGAGCGACGCGCTTGGCTTCGGCAATGATGCGGGCGCGCTGTTCGTCGTCGCTTAGCCCCTCGCGCTCAAACTCGGCGAACAGGGTGTGATCCTCGGCGGCGAAGGGATTGCCTTCCACGGCTTGTATCTGCACCGCCTCCTCAAAGCGCTCACGCGCTTCCTCGGCAGCCACCGCTTCGTTCTTGGCCATCGACACCATCTTCACGGGATATCAAAAAGGCCCATCATTTGCCCAGCGGGCCCGGCGTTGGCGCCTGGGAAACCTACATTCCCGATCGGGAAATTTTCTCTAGACCGAGCTGCCTGAGCCTGATACTTTCCCGATCGGGAAATTTTGGTATGACACCCAAGGAACTTGGAGAGATCATCCGTGCCGCCAGGCGTGATGCGGGGCTTCGCCAGGATGAGTTGGCGGGCGCAGCCGGTGTCGGCCTTCGCTTCATCGTCGATCTCGAATCCGGGAAGCCGACCAGCCAGATCGGCAAGGCGCTGGCGGTGCTGGCAACGCTCGGCTGCCGGGTCAGCATCGAGCCGGCCAAACGGGCCCAAAAGCCATGAAGCGCCGTCTCAGCATTTGGTGGGACGGCCAACTCGTTGGCGCGCTCCAGATCGACGAACACGGCGACATGAGCTTTGCCTACGACACAAGTTGGCTCGCCGACGCCGCACGGCCGGCCCTCTCGATGTCGCTGCCGAAGCGGGACGCGCCGTTTAGGCGGCGCGAATGCCGTCCGTTCTTCGCGGGCCTCTTGCCGGAGGAAGCGCAGCGCGAGGCGGTGGCCCGCGTGCTTGGCCTTTCGACGGGCAACGACTTCGCCTTGCTCGAAGCGCTCGGCGGCGATGTCGCTGGCGCGCTGACATTCTGGCCGGAAGGCGAGACGCCGCCTCTTTATGACGGCGGCGTTGCGGCAGAGCCATTGGGCGACAACGCGTTGGTAGAGCTTCTCGACACCTTGCCGATGCGGCCGTTCCTTGCGGGCCGCGAGAGCTTGCGGCTCTCGCTCGCCGGCGCGCAATCGAAGATTCCTGTTGTGCTTGTCGGGGGCCAGGTCGCGCTGCCGGCGCCCGGTCAGCCAACGACGCACATCTTGAAACCGCCCTTGCAGCGCTTTCCGGCGACGACGGAGAACGAAGCCTTCTCGATGCGATTGGCCGAAGCGATCGGCCTCTCCGTGGCGCCAGTCGAACCGAGGCAAGTAGCGGGCAGACCGTATCTTCTCGTCTCACGCTATGACAGAGCGACGGACGCACATGGACGAGCCACGCGCATCCATCAGGAGGATTTCTGTCAGGCGCTTGGCGTCGCGCCGGAGCGAAAATACGCCGCCGAGGGCGGGCCCACGTTCAAAGCGTGTTTCGAGCTGTTGCGCCGCGCTGCGGTTCAGCCGGCTACGGAAATACTGAAACTGCTCGATGCAGCGGTCTTCAACCTCATCGTCGGCAACGCCGATGCCCACGGCAAGAACTATTCTCTGCTCTACGGCGAAACGGGGCCAACGCTAGCGCCGCTCTACGATTTACTTTGCACGACGGCCTATCCGGACCTGTCACCCAAGCTGGCGATGAAAATTGCGGGCGTCGCAATCATCGAAGATCTCTCCGCGGACGCCTGGCGCAAGTTCGCCGCCGACACGAACCTCGGCCCGCCCTTCGTGCGTCGCCGTGCGCGCGAACTCGCGGATGCGACGCTTGCGGTGATACGATCGACCGCCGACAAGATCGCCGAAAGCGGCTTCGACGCCAGCGAACTTCCACGCTTCGCCTCCATCGTTCGCGCGCGCGCGGAAAAGGTCGCGGAGACTGCGACCGCGTGAGATGGATTGCGCCGCGTTGAGCGCGAATGAGTGTGGCGCTGGTGCATCGAACGCAAAAATAGCGCCCAAAAGAGCACCAAACCGCCGAACAATTCGACTTTGTTGGCAATGGTGGCAAATGAAGACACGCTTGACTCAATGCAATGCGCGGAAAGTTCGAAGAATTTTCAATCTCGCAAACGACGGCCCCAGCACCATTTTTCTGGCCGGCCCCGCTTGGGCCAGGGTCCGTTGATCTAGATCAAGCTGCGAATTCCTCATGCCCCGCCAGCGTCGGGCGCAAGCAGCGGGCGCGGCGTTGGCTGCGCAATCACCCGATCGCACGACGCGATGTGTTATGGCGACTTCCGACCCAGCGTCATTGAAGGCACTAAGACGATCGTGATTACGATAGCGCGCAATCGGATGCATGCCCTGCATATGGTGCGGCTCTCCGGCGAACTGACG
>JADLHI010000452.1 GCA_020848895.1 Hyphomonadaceae bacterium | reverse complement strand
TTCGCCCAGAAAAACGGAACCATCGGCAAGCACGAGCGCGCCGGTGGGGGCGGAGGATTGAGTCGGATTGGCCAAAGCGGCAGTGAGATAGGGTGCGCCGGGCGGGGTGTCAAAACAGCCCGATGGCGCTTCGGTCACAGCCTCCGCCGTACCCATGCCGCAAAGGTGAACACCCTGTCAGGCATACGCGTTGGCGGGTGGATGACAGACCTGTAAGGTTTTGGAGTGGGGTCGAGGACGAGATCTTGGGCCGGGGCCGTCGCCCTTGGGCTAATGCTAGCCGTCGCCGCTTGCGGCGAGCGGGCGCACGCCCCCGTGCCGGTCCCGGCGGCCCCCGATTTGATCACCCGCGCCGCGCTTTTTGGGGAAGCCGCCCGCCATGACGGCCAGCTCTCGCCGCGCGGGGATAGGGTGGCGTTTCTGGCGCCGCGGGACGGGGTGACGAACCTCTGGGTGCTGTCGGTCGACGCCATGGACGAGGCGCGCCCGGTCACGGACGAGCGCGAGCGTGGCATCACCAATTTCCGCTGGGCGGCGGATGGCGCGACGCTGCTTTATCTGCGCGACGAGAATGGCGATGAGAACACGCGGCTCTATGCGGTTGACGCCACCGACAGCGCGCCGCGGGCGCTGACGCCGGCGGGCGGCCGCGCGGAGATCATCGGCTTAAGCGCCAACGATCCGGGCGCCGTCGTCGTGTCGCTGAACGAGCGCGATCGCGGTTGGCCCGATGTGGTGCGCGTTGAACTTGCGAACGGGGCGCGCACGACGCTGCTGCGCAATGGCGGGCCGCGCGGCTATACCAACGTTCTGCTCGATAGAGACAACGCCGTACGCGTAGCTGTGCGGTCACGCGCCGATGGAAGCGGCGAAGTGGTTGCGTTTGAGCCGCGCGGGCGTGCCCGGACGCTGTTTGAAATTCCATTCGTGGATGCGCTGTCGACGCGGCTGATCGGCTTTGAAGCAGACGGCGCACACTTCCTGATGTTGGACTCCAGCCTCGGTCAGCCGGATACGCCGGCGCGCGATCGCACGGCGCTGGTGCGCGTGGATGTGGCGAGCGGCGAAAAGGTCGTGCTCGGCGAGGGCGAGCGCGCCGATGTTGTCGATGTCTGGATCGATCCGGCGACGGGCGCGGCGGAAGCGTTTGCAACCGAGTATTTGCGTCGCGAATGGCGGGCGCTGAATTCGGACAGCCAGGCCGATATCGAGTTTCTCGATCGTTCGATGGCTGGTGATTTCACCGTTGTTTCGCGCAACGCCGATGACACGCGCTGGATCGTTGTCGAAGAAAGCCCGACAACGCCGCGCCGCTCGTATCTGTTCGATCGCGCTGGGCCGGCCGGGCGGCGGCTCACGTCGCTGTTCTCGCATCGGCCGGAATTGCAGCAAGCGGCGCTGCAGCCGATGACGCCGGTCGAGATTTCAGCGCGCGATGGGACGACGCTTGTGGCTTATCTCACGCTGCCTGCGGGATCGGACGCCAATGGCGATGCGCGGCCCGAGCAGCCGCTGCCGCTGGTATTGCTGCCGCATGACGGGCCATGGGCGCGGGATTCTTATGGCTTCGATGCGATGCATCAATGGCTCGCCAATCGTGGCTACGCCGTGCTGTCAGTGAATTTTCGCGGCTCGGCTGGGTTCGGCAAAGCGTTTCTGAACGCCGGCAACGACGAGTGGGGCGGACGGATTCAGGAGGACTTGGCGGACGCGGTCGAGTGGGCCGTCGCGCAACGGATCGCCGAACAAGATCGCGTCGCGATTGTCGGTTCGGGATTTGGCGGCTATGCGGCGCTCTCGGGGCTTGCGTTTACGCCGGATCAGTATCGGTGCGGCGCGAGCTTTGCCGCGCCCGCCAATCTCTTTGCAATGCTCGATCTCACGCCCTCGTGGCAGCGCGAGCAATTCTACCATCGTGTTGCGGATGCGCGGACAGAGGCGGGGCGTCAGCTGCTGCGCGTGCGATCGCCGGCGTTTCATGCCGGCCGCATTCGCAGCCCGCTCCTGCTCGCGTACGGCGTGCGCGATCCCCGGCTGACGCGCGGCGAAACGGATCAGGTCGCCCAAGCGGTGCGGCTGCGCGGCATTCTCACGTATCTGACGTTTCCGGATGAAGGGCGCCAATTGGTGCGCCCACAGAACCGGCTTTCGTATCTTGCGGTGCTCGAACACTTCCTCGGCGATTGTCTGGGCGGGCGCGTCGAACCCGTCGGCGCTTCGTTCGAAGGCGCGGCGATCAACGTCTATGACGGTGCGGTGAATGTGCCGGGTTTGAGCGCGTTTTCACGCCGTCCGGCGCAACCTGCGCCACAGCCGCCAGTGCAGCAGTTGATGGATGAAAATCCAGATGCGGCCGAGTCCGTGGTCGAAGACGAACCTCAACACTAGCAGCGTGGAGCGGGCCGAAGGCCCGTGGTCCAACCCGTGTCAGCTTTGCGGATAGACCGAGCGCACGCGGCTGCGGCGGCCGGTGAACGTGTCCCACACCAGCGTATCGACATGCGCGGCGCCGTTTTCGAAGTGCACGCCTTCGAACATCGAACCATGCGTTACGCCTGAGGCCGCAAACACGACGTGGCCCGGCGCCATGTCATCGAGGGTGAGCTTCGCATGCACGTCGCGGCCCATGGCGCGGGCGCGCTGCTCTTCTTGTTCGTTCTCCGGCTTCAAGCGGGCTTGCATCTGGCCACCGGCGCAGCGGATTGCGGCCGCGGCCAGCACGCCTTCAGGTGCGCCGCCTGAACCGAAATAGATATCGACGCCAGAGCGCGTCGCTTCCGTCGTCCAGAACACGCCGGCGACATCGCCGTCGGGGATGAGGCGGATGCCCGCGCCGATGCTGCGCAACTCCTCGACGATCGCCTTGTGGCGGTCGCGATCGAGCAAGCAGGCGCGAATTTCGCTGACGGGCACGCCCTTGGCCTTTGCCAGGCGCCGCACGTTTTCGGTTGGCGATAGATCGAGATCGATGAGACCCGCAGGATAGCCCGGGCCAATCGCGAGCTTGTCCATGTACATATCCGGCGCGTGCAAGAGGCCGCCGGCGGGCGCGAGCGCGACCACTGTCATTGCGTTCGGCGCATCGTTGGCGCAGAGCTTGGTGCCTTCAAGCGGATCGACGGCGATATCGACCTTCAGGCCGCCGGCGCCGAGTTCCTCGCCGATATAGAGCATCGGCGCTTCGTCGATCTCGCCCTCGCCGATGACGACTTTGCCGGAGAACGGGGCGGTCTGAAATGAGCGGCGCATGGCGTCGACGGCGGCTTGGTCTGCATCGTTCTTGCGGCCGAAGCCGGTGAGCTTGGCGCTGGCGATCGCCGCCACTTCCGTCGCGTGCTGCGCGATCTGCGAGAGGATCAAGCCGGTGTTGTAGTCGCTCACGTTCGCCCCTTGGATTTGCTGCGCGGTCTATAACTGCCGCGTCGATCACGGCCAAGGCCGCAAAAAAGGAGCGCGGGTCTTCAGACCCGCGAATTTCACAACCGCCGCGAGAGAACGCGGGTCTGAAGACCCGCGCTCCTTTGGTTTAATCCAAGGTGAGCAAGTCGCCGCAGATGGCCTCAAGGCCGGCCTGGTCAACGGCGTCGAACGCGTCGAACTGGGTGGAGTCGACATCCAACACCGCCGCCAGCGCGCCAGTGCGATCGAAGACCGGCGTTACGATTTCCGAGTTGGAACGGCTGTCGCAGGCAATGTGGCCCGGGAAGGCGTGGACGTCGGGCGCCAGAATGGTTTCGCGTTTGGCGGCCGATGCGCCGCAGACGCCCTTGCCGAACGGGATGCGCAGACAGCCCAGCGTGCCCTGGTAGGGGCCGACGACAAGTTCGTTCGGCTTTGCCGGATCGACGACATAGAAGCCGGTCCAAAAGAAGCGATCGGAAAACGCTTGCGCCAGCAGTGACGCGGCAGTCGCGTAACGGGCGGTGACATTCGGCTCGCCGGCAATCACCGCGGCGATCTCCGCGCGCAAGGCAGCGTAGCGTTCCGCTTTGTCGGCGGGCAGTTCGGCGCGCGCGGCTTCCGCCATTAGTCGCGGTTCGACTTACGATACTTCAGGGCGCCGGAGGCTTTGAGCGCCGTCATTTGCGCTTGGCGATCCTTCGAGACGACGCCCTTCGGCTTGCTTAGCGCCTTACCGGCCAACACCGAAACGCCGATGATCGCCAGCACGACAAGAACGATGGCAATCCAAAACCCGGTCATGGCCGTCTCCTGAAACCCAACATAGTGCCCGAGGGCGAGGATGGAAGTGGGTACGCGCGCATACGGTCGCAGGCCTGTTCCGCTTGATCAACGTCAAACTCGTTTTGCCCCTGCGCGGCTAGCGTTGCGCCATCGGAGTGCGGGCCATGATGATGATGACGGAAACCGACGTTGCGGCCACAGCGTCCTACGCCGAAGGCGACATTTCCGTGGAACACGCAAGCCAGGCAAGTCCGCAGCCGGACGCGCTGATCGCGTTCATCCTCGATCGCTTTCACGAAACCCACCGGCGAGAATTGCCTGAGTTGGAGGCGCTCGCGCGCAAGGTGGAAGCCGTGCACGCCGGCCATGCCGATTGCCCTGCTGGTCTTGCGGATTTTCTAGGCGACACGTTGCTCGATCTGCAGGCCCACATGATGAAGGAGGAGCAAGTTCTCTTTCCGGCGTTGCTCGCGGGCGGCGCGGGCTGCGCGCCGTTTGCGATGCGGCGGATGCGCCAGGAGCACGCCGAACACGACGCGCGGCTGGAAGAGCTGAAGCAACGCACCAACGGCTTCACGCCGCCGCGCGATGCTTGCGGCAGCTGGGTGCGGCTCTATGCGGGCTGCGAGAAGCTCTACACCGATCTTCGTACGCACATCGATACCGAGAACAACGTGCTTTTCCCGATGTTCGAGGAGCGCGGCTGACGGCGGCTTTTTGAGCGCCACAGGCGCGCCAGACTTGACGATAGGGACCGGCTCACCGCAGATGCGCCCTTGGCGACTATTGGGGGCCCGTAGCTCAATGGTTAGAGCCGGCCGCTCATAACGGTCTGGTTACAGGTTCGAGTCCTGTCGGGCCTACGCCTCACTCCATGACCTCAAAAGCCGGGCCAGCAGGTCGAGTTCGAGGAAGCCCAGCACCATGAGGGCGTTGCCGGCCCAGACGATGGTCGAGAGGCGGGCGAAGAATCGCCAACGCGGGTGCGCGTGCTGGGCGCAGCGCCAGACCGATATCAGAATCCAAATCGTGTAGAGCAGAAGCACGGCCAGCAAGCCTTGCTGCAGCCAAAGCTGCTGATGACGCAGCGCGCCGAACAGCAGCACCGCCAGCAGGGCGCTCGCGAAGACGCCGTAGCCCCAATAGACCTTCCAGAGCGCCATCTCGCCGCGCCAGGCGCGTAGCTCGGGCGCTAAGAAAAGGGAAAGCCAGCGCACCACCAAGCCTCGGTATCGACCTGGTGCTAATGTGTCATGGCGAGGTCGCGCGGCAAGGCGCGAGGCGTCGATGCCGCACCATGGCGGCTATCGCGAATTAGGTCTGGGCGCTGAACTGATCGAACGCGCGCAGCGCGTCCGCCGCATAATTCATGCTGGGGCCGCCGCCCATCTGAATAGCGACGCCCAGCGTCTCGGCCACCTCCTGGCGGCTCGCTCCGGTGCGGTGGGCGCCGCGCGCGTGGTAGGCGACGCAGCCTTCGCAGCGGATCGCCACCGATATGGCGAGCGCGAGCAGCTCCTTGGTTTTCTTGTCGAGGGCGCCCGCGGTTTGCGCCGCTTTCGACAAGCCGGCGAAGGCCGTCACCGTGTCGGGGACAAGCTTGCGCAGCTGCACGGCGTATTCGTCGATCTCCGCGATCCGTGCGGCGTAGTCGGTGGTCATTGAATCTCGCTTGTTTGTCCAGACACGAAGCCGCCGCTCCGTTGTGACACGGAGCGGCGTGCCCGACCGAGCGTTCCGCGCCTCCACGGTGCGGGCAGCTGGCCTTTCGATGCGCGGGCTGCGCTGCATGAAGGCAAACACAGGCCTCATGCGGAGCGTTTGATGAACGTCAAACCGTAGCGCGGTGGATTGCCGCAAGCTGACTTATTGATCCGGCTCAATGTGCGCGAAGGGAGCTGGCGCCAAGCTCCATCCGGGATGTCGCGCACATGAAAGACGCCTCGGCCGCCACGCAGCTTTTGCGCCAGTGCGCAGACGCCCATGCTGCGGGCGTCGACTTTCCAACCGTGTGGAATACGATTCTGAAGCGTCACCCGCTCGTTGGCGGCTTGCCCGGACATGAAATACGCGGCGGCGAGGCGCTGATCGTGGTGCAATTGCGGACAGGGCAGAGACTCGCATCGTCGAGCTTGGGTTTCAGCTTGCTCTAGCAGCCGTGAGTTGATGGGCGTCAAATGGCGCCGACGCATCAGGCCTTAGGGCTTGTGCATGCGCACCATCATCGAACCATTCCGCATCAAATCCGTTGAGCCGATCCGCATGACCACGCGCGCGGAGCGCCAGGCGGTGCTGACATCCGCCGGCTACAATCTCTTCCGCGTTCGCGCCGAGGACGTCATCATCGATCTGCTGACCGATTCCGGCGTCGCGGCGATGAGCGGCGAACAATGGGCGGCGCTGATGCGCGGCGATGAATCTTATGCCGGGTCGGCGTCATTCGAACGCTTCGACGCGGCCGTCAAACGGCTGATGCCGTTCAAGCATGTGATCCCCACGCACCAGGGGCGGGCGGCGGAAGCGATCCTGTTCGCGCTCGTCGGCGGCGGCGGCAAAATCATCCCGTCCAACACCCACTTCGATACAACCCGCGCCAACATCGAAGCGACAGGCGCCGAGGCGGTCGATCTCATATGCGCTGAGGCTGGCGATGCGAGTTCAGATGCGCCCTTCAAAGGCAACATGGATCTCGAACGCCTCGCCGCCTTGCTCGAAGCCGATGGCGCCCGTGTCCCGTGCATTATGATGACGATCACCAACAATGCCGGCGGCGGTCAGCCGGCAAGCCTCGGCAACATAAAGCGCGTGGCTGCGCTGGCGCATCGGTACGGCAAACTGTTTATCATCGATGGCTGCCGTTTCGCCGAGAACGCCTGGTTCATCAAGCAGCGCGAGGAAGGTCAACGCGATCGAACTGTGGTGGAGATCGTCAACGACATTTTCGCCTGCGCCGACGGCATGACCATGTCGGCGAAGAAAGATGCGTTCGCGAACATTGGCGGCTGGCTGGCGCTCAATGACGATGCGCTCGCGGAGGAGGCGCGGACACGGCTCATTCTCACCGAAGGTTTCCCGACCTATGGCGGCTTGGCGGGGCGCGATCTCGACGCGATTGCGCAGGGCCTCTCCGAGATCGTCGATGAAGACTATCTGCGTTATCGCGTGCGGGTGAACGAATATGTGCTGGAGCGCTTGATCGCCGAAGGCGTTCCGGTTGTGCGTCCGGCCGGCGGTCACGCGGTGTTCTTGGACGCTGGCGTCATGCTTCCGCATGTCCCGCCGTTGCACTATCCCGGCCAGGCGCTTGCAGTGGCGCTCTATGAAGAGGGCGGCGTGCGTGGCTGCGAAATCGGCACCGTCATGTTCGGGCGCCAGCCCGATGGAAGCGAACGCCCCGCGCGGCGCGAGTTGGTGCGCCTAGCGATGCCGCGCCGGGTCTACACGCAAAGCCATGCCGACTATGTCGTGGAGACGATCCTGGCGGTGCATCAGCGCCGCAGCGAACTCCGCGGATTGCGCATTGTGCGTCAGCCGCGAGCACTGCGGCACTTCACGGCGGCGTTCAGCCCGCTCTTGAGCTGACGACTGCCTAGGCCACCGCACGCGCGCCCAGTGGCGCCGATTGCGGCAAGAAGATTTTTTCCGGATTCATCAGGCCGTGCGGATCGAGTGCGTGTTTGATGTCGGCCATCAGATCGACCGCGCCGCCGAGTTCGTGACGGAGTGAGTCACGTTTGCCCAGCCCGATGCCGTGTTCGCCCGTGCAGGTGCCGTCCATCGCCAGTGCGCGCGCAACGAGCGTGTCGTTGAAGTGTTTGGCGATCTCCGATTCCTGCGTGTTGGCAGGATCGAGCAAGAGGATGACGTGAAAATTGCCGTCGCCAATATGGCCGAGCACGACGGCGGGGAACGGCAGCGCGGCGATGTCGGCTTTGGTCGCATCGATGCAGGCTGGGAGCTGGCTGATCGGGACGCATACGTCGGTTGACCATG
Organism: Hyphomonadaceae bacterium; assembly: GCA_020848895.1. GTDB lineage: Bacteria > Pseudomonadota > Alphaproteobacteria > Caulobacterales > Aquidulcibacteraceae > Vitreimonas. The sequence continues at coordinate 112 of JADLHI010000452.1, read as the reverse complement.
GGCGGGCGCCAGGCCGCAAGCTCAGCGCCGCGAGCCCCGCTTGGTGCCTTGCTTTCCAGAGCTGGTTGCGCGCTTCGGTTTCGACGGCCCAGCGAAAAGCGCCGCCGCCATT